>JAWWPV010000251.1:0-3828 GCA_033854775.1 Trebonia sp. | reverse complement strand
ACCGGACAGGTGCGTAAGGCTGAAGCCCACGATGGAGTTGTCGGCGTAGTTGTACCCTCCGCCGTCCGGGCGGGAGGGCGTGTCCGGGCTGAAGGTCAGCATGCCGAACGGCGCCGAAGCGCCGGGGAACGTGTCGATCTGGCCGACCATGGCCCCGCCGGACCCGGTGCCGATCATGGGGTCAACCAGCGACGCCGGATCGCTGACCAGGCCACTCGGTATCGGTACCGCTTTGGCTGTACCGGGCGCCGCGGTGATGGCCAACCCTCGTCTGCTGACAACGTTGTCATGGCGCTTGTACCTCTCTAAACCGATACGCACAAGACAATGGCCACAATCGGCTACATGTCTTGACATGACCACACATTAGAGAGTGAAAATCCTCAAGAGGACGCATTGCCGCGTTCCGGATCGGAGGTTGGGCCATGCCCCGGCGACGAGACTTCCTACGGTATTCCGGCGGCGTCGTCGCGGCAGGCGGCTTGGCCGGGGTCGTCACGGGAGTCGGAGGGCTGGCGCCGCCGAGGGCTGATGCCGCCGTCACACCGCAAGGCGCCACGGCGGCCGCGGCCGGGAACCTGGGCGCCACCCCGATCCGCCCGCCGGCCGCCCCGCTGGCGGTGCGGGGCCCGTACGTGAGCACCTGGCTGCCGGCCACGGTCTCTCCCGCGACGTGGCAAGAGTTCTGGCAGGGACACACCACCGCCATGGGGGGCATCGCCCGCATCGATGGCGTCCCTTACCTGTTCATGGGCGATGCGGGAATCATTCTGACCGTTCCGAACGGCAATCACGGGGCTCCCTCGACCGTCCAGGGCTTCGAGCGGGCGCTGCAGCAGACCGGCCTGGAAGTGAGCCCTACCCGCACCATGTTCACCTTGGAAGGCGGCGGTGTCGGGCTGACTCTGGAGTTCCTGTCCCCAGTCGAGCCGGGTGACCTCAAGCGCCAGTCGATCCCGCTGAGCTACGTGCTTATCAGCGCCCGGAGCATCGACGGCAAGAGCCATGACGTGCAGGTCTACGCCGACATCAGCGGCGAGTGGTGCAGCGCCGACGACAGCCAGGAAATCACCTGGGGATCGGCGCAGGTGAGCTACAACGGTGGCACGCTGCAGACCTGGACCGTGGAACTGGCCAGCCAGCAGCCGCTCACCGAACAGAACCAGCAGGCCGCCTGGGGCACAACCGTGTGGTCCACGCCGGCCATCTCCGGCCTGAGCTACCAGTCCGGCCAGGACATCGTGGTCCGCGCCCAGTTCGTCAATAACGGGGTGCTGACCAACACCAACGACACCAACTATCGCGCCATCCAGGACAACTGGCCGGTGTTCGGCTTCTGCGTCGACCTGGGCCAGATCGGTGGCACGGCGCGGTCGGTTCCGCTGTCGATCGGGCTGATCCGCACCCCGGCGGTCAGTTACCAGGGGCAGAACCTGCAGCCGTTGTGGACGGCCAGCTTCTCCTCCTGGAAGGACATGCTCGGCTTCTTCCACGGCGACCTAGCCGCGGCCCAGCAGCGGGCCGACCGCCTTGACGCCAAGATCACCGGCGAGGCCACCACGGCTGGCGGGACGGCCTATGCCGGACTTTGCGCGATCGCGCTGCGCCAGGCCTACGGCGGAACCGAACTAGTCGTCGGCCCTGACAGCCAGCCGTGGGCGTTCCTGAAAGAGATCTCCAGCGACGGCAACGTCTCCACCGTCGACGTGCTCTTCCCAGCCTCTCCCGCGTGGATCTACGCCGACCCGGGCTACCTCGCCCTGCTGCTTGAGCCGCTGCTGTCGTACGCCGAGTCGGGCCTTTGGCCGCAGCCCTTCGCCCCGCACGACCTCGGCTCCGCCTACCCGGTCGCCTCAGGCCACAACGACGGTGGCGGGGAGAACATGCCGGTGGAGGAATCCGGCAACATGCTGATCATGGCGGCTGCCTACATCCAGCAGGCGCCCGGGCCGGGGGCGGCGTTCGCCGTCGCGCACTACACGATCTTCAAGCGATGGGCCGACTACCTGGCGGCCAACCTGCCCGACCCCGGGTACCAGAACCAGACGGACGACTTCGCCGGCTCGATCGCGCACAGCGTCAACCTGGCGCTAAAGGGAATCATCGCCGTCGCCGCGATGAGCAAGATCGCCGCGGTGGCCGGCAACGCCGCCGACGCGGCGAGCTACCGAGATCAGGCGCAGCAGTTCATCTCCTACTGGGTGACGCACGCCCAGGACCCGTCGGGCGCGCACCTCGACCTCACCTATAACGGGTCCGACGGCGGCGACGGCACGTGGGGCACCACGTACAACGGCTTCGCGGACCGGCTGCTCGGCACCGGGCTGATCCCGTCGTCCGTCCTGGCCGAGCAGTCGGCCTGGTATCAGTCGGTCAGCAACCTGTTCGGCCTGCCGCTGCAGGTTCCGCACAGTTACGCCAAGTCCGACTGGGAGATGTTCACCGCCGCCTGGCTGTCGGGCTACCCGGTCAGCAAACAGCTGATCGAGCAGGTCTACACCTACGCCAACACTACGCCGAGCCGGGTCCCGTTCAGCGACCTGTACGACACTGTCAGCGGCGACCAGGTCGGCTTCCAGGCCCGGCCGGTACAGGGCGGGATATTCGCCCTGCTCGCGCTGCTCCATCGCGCCCGGGGCTGACCGCGATCGTCGCGTGCTGAACCCGTGCTGACACCCGGCCATCCACCACCGCAGCATGCTCGGACGCTGGCGAGGCCACCGACAACTAAGTTAGTTACCTCTCCTTTAGTACGGAATACGGGCCAGCACACCTCGGTGTGGTGGACGGGTTCGGCGCTTGCTTCGTCTGAGCTCACGACATAGTGCTCCCGGACGGGCCCCTGCACCCCGATCTCTCGTTCCGCCACGAAGGTCCCGAGGGCGCCGTAGGTCTGGTCCAGCTCGCTGATGGCCCCGTTGTGCGCGGTGATCGCCAGCTCGGCTCCCGGAATCTCAATCAGCTGCGGCCGCCCGGAGGGGGTGGGCATGCCTGCCACCGGGATGAAGGCGACGACCTCGCCCAGTTCCTCCTCGAAGAACTCATTCGGATACAGTGCGCCGTCAGGCCCTGCTCGTACCGCTGATGATGCAGCGAGCACCCGGTGGAGCTCGCCGAAGGCGTCGCTCCACCAGGTCGCTATGTCGTCCCTGTGCACCGGCTCGGATATCGCGATCGCCGTGGCCGCAGCGACTGACCGGTACTCGACGGCAATCGGTGCGTGTGGCTGCTCGAGAAGGGCGCGCAGCGAGGCCACGGTCTGCTGAGTCTGCTGCAGGGCTGACTCCATGTGCGCCAGATGCGCGATGATCAGCTTGTTGCGAGCCGAAGCATCGGGAGCGTGAAGCACGTCCTTGAGCTGTTCGAGAGGCATCTCGAGATCCCGGAACCTGCGTACAGCCTGACCAAGCGGTACCTGGGAGGCTTCGTAGTAGCGATATCCCGTCTCCCGATCGATGTGTGCTGGTTCGAGGAGCCCCATGTCGTGGTAGCGGCGCAGTGATTTCACGCTTAGATAGGTCATCCGCGAGAAGTCACCGATGGACAGTCGTACCGTCATGTCGCCAGTTTGCTCCGACCAGGGCACCGCCCGGGTAATCAAGGGCCCCACTTCAGTTCCTCCCTCGTGGCTGCCGCGAGCGGCCGCGAACCCCGCTGCGTGGCGGGCAACGCTCCCGCCGACGGGGTGACAGGGCGTCCATCTGCGAGGAGCTCGATATCGGTCACATCGCGAGCTTGGGCCCTCCCCCGGCGGGAGAGTCAAGCCCTTTTGCCCGGCTTCGCCAGGCACGGTGCCTTGGTCAGGGCCGATCGATCTCGTTATCGCCC
>JAWWPV010000250.1:0-6089 GCA_033854775.1 Trebonia sp. | reverse complement strand
GCTGGCTGATCCTCGTGATTGTCGCGATTGCCCAGCTGATGGTCGTTCTCGATGCCACCGTCGTGAATATCGCGCTGCCGTCCGCCCAGCACGCGCTGGGCTTCCCCAACAGCGACCGGCAGTGGGTCGTGACGGCCTACGCCCTGGCCTTCGGCAGCCTGCTGCTGCTCGGCGACGACGAACGCGGCGAGGAGCACCAGCCCGAGGACCAGGGAGCCGATCGTCAGACCCGCCGTCCAGCCGGCGGTCTCGGCATGGGAGAAGCCGAAGACAATGAGGAAAAGCCCGGCGCAGGCCAGCACGGCCCCGGGCCAGTCCATCCGTGGCCTGCTCGCGGGGCGGACGCTGGACATGTACGCCAGCGCGCCGGCCACGGCGATCACGGCGAACACCAGATTGACGTAGAGGGTCCAGCGCCAGGACAGGTACTGGGTGAGCACCCCGCCGAGGATCAGGCCCACGCCGCCGCCGCCGGCGGCGACCGAGCCGAAGACCCCGAAGGCCCGCCCTCGCTCGCGTGGGTCCTGGAAGGTGCTGACCAGGGTGCCGAGTGCGGACGGCGCGAGGATGGCACCGAACGCGCCCTGCAGCGCCCGGGCCGCGACCAGCATCTCGAACGAGACGGCGGCGCCCCCGATGGCCGAGGAAACGGCGAATCCGGCCAGGCCCGCGATGAAGACCCACTTGCGGCTGTACATGTCGCCGAGCCGCCCGCCCACCAGCAGCAGGCTGCCGAAGGCCAGGGCGTAGGCCGTCACGACCCACTGCCGGTCGCTGTTCGGGAACCCCAGCGAACGCTGCGCCGACGGCAGCGCGATGTTAACGACGGTGGAGTCTAGGACCACCATCAGCTGGGCAATGGCGACCACGACCAAGACCAGCCAGCGCCGGTCGACGCTGGCTGCCGGACGGTCCTGGATGGCAGATGACATGGGATCCTTGCCCTTCGCGCGGAGCGCACTGCACTCTCAAGCCACGATAGGCATACCGGAAACGCCACGTCCACCGTCGTCGGGCCGTACCTGCCTGGGAGCCCTAAGGCACGACCACGACGGGCACCGGTGAACGACGGGCGAGGCTGACGGCGACCGAGCCGACCATGCGGTGCATGGCATGCGATGAGCTCCCGACCACGATCACCACAGGGTCGCCGGGGTGGGCGTCGCGGAGGCCTTCGGCGGCGGCGATCAGCTGGTCCGGGATCATGCCCTGGCGCCGCTCGAACCCCCAGCGCTCCTCGCGGCCGCGCAGCTGCTCGCTGGCCTCAGTGCGCAGCTCCCGCGCGATGTCGTCGAAGTTGACTTCCATTTCGGCCACGGCGTCTGCCGACAGCATGTCGACGCTCGGCAGGTGGGCGACGTACACCACCTCGACGGTGCCGGGCCGGCCGTACACCAGCCTGACCGCGGCGTCGAGTGCCCGGACGGCGGGAGGCGAGCCGTCATACCCGACCACGAGGTACAGATTCCCTGCGGGCGGCGCGGTAGCGTTCATCGCGGCCTAGGTTATCTGTTTCCCTGGCGCGGCGTCCCGGTATCCGGCATGCGGACGGCAGCGTGCGGTAGCGAGAATTGAGCAAATGTCAGCGGGCGGCCGTTTTATCGGTGGCCCAGTGGGGCGGTCATCACCCACTATTGCGCTGCCTGGTCGCGGTTCTTCGCAGGCTTCCGGTTAGCCCGGACTCGGCCGGGTAGCCGCCTCGAGCACGCCTGTACAGGCGAGCGTCACTCTGGGAGAGGAAAGCCCATGTATATCGGTCTCGGAACCGTCGTTCTCATCGTGATCATCGTCCTGGTCGTCTGGATGCTGCGCCGCTGATCGTATGCTGCGGCTGATCGCATGGCGCGGCGTTCAATGAGCCTGAAGGCATCACAGTTTGGTTTTTCGATGGTGCCCGAGAGGCGAGTGCACTAAAAACCCCATATGTGCTGACTGTGTAGTTTTCGCTGGGTCGCCAGGTGGCCAATCGCGCTCGCCGGGTCAGTGTGGTGGGCCTCGTGGCGGTGCGTACCGCCCGGGCCCGACGCCGTGAAGGCGCCGACGAGCTTGTCGATGCTCTCGTCAGGCTACAGATGAGCGTGTTGTCGCCAGAAGGAAATGATCCGGCCGCGAGGTTACTATAGACTTCCGGTTGCAGCTTCTGTGTACGTGCTTCATGACGCGCTCGCGGATTTACTGCCAGGCCTCCGCGAGGTGCGGGGCCTCACCGTAGGCAAGGAGAAATGCGCGTGGCGCAGGGAACAGTCAAGTGGTTCAACTCGGACAAGGGCTTCGGGTTCATCAGTCTCGATGACGGCGGCCAGGACGTCTTCGTCCACTTCTCCGCGATCGAGTCCAACGGCTACCGCAGCCTGGAAGAAAACCAGCGGGTCGAGTTCGACGTCACGCAGGGCCAGAAGGGCCCGCAGGCCGAGCACGTCCGCGCGATCTGACTCTGATCACTGTGGGTAGTACCACCGTTCGTCCGGGCTAAGTCTTCACTTGCCCGGACGAACGGTGGCTCCTGCCTCCCCGGCAGGAGCTAGAGCCGTGCTGTACAAGCGGCGGTCCCCTCGGGAGCACCGCCGTGCGCTACTCGGCCGTGACCACGTAGGTAGGTGGCACGTAGACGTGCGTCGGTCGCAGCCGGACGATCAGCCTCTCCGCGCCTGGCTCGGCCGGTGCGGTGGCGCCTCCCATGTGCAGGTCGTACATCACCTGGTGGAAGGCACCCTCGGGGTCGTCGGTAAGTTCCACCGTGCCCGATATGGCGGCGTACGTGATCTCTCCTTCCCCTCCGGGCAGGCCGTGGACCAGGAGGCTCACCCGGGGATCGCGCTGCATATTCGCGGTCTTGCGGCGGCCCTTGATCGTGCTGAAAAGGACGTCGTCGGCATCGAGCTTCACGAAGATCACCGAAGCCTGGGGAGAGCCGTCCGGGTTGGTGGTCGAGAGAACGGACAAGTGGGGTCCGGAGAGAATCCGGGTGGCAGCCTGCCGCGCGGCCTCGCCTGGACGCCCCTTCAGGAAGGGATCACGGAACGGTTGAGTGGTCATGTCCTGGCTGACTCAACGGCGAGCGTGAAGGAATCGGGGGCGGCCCGATTCTTACCGGCCACGCAGTGAGTCAACATGAAGCGTGGCACTTGCTGATGCGCGGAACGAGGAGTTTCAGGCGGCGACTGCGCCCTACCGGCGGGAGTTGTTCGCCCACTGCTACCGCATGACCGGTTCGGTCGGCGATGCCGAGGACCTTGTCCAGGAGACGTATCTGCGGGCGTGGCAGGCCTACGGCCGCTTCGAGCACCGGTCGTCCCTGCGGACCTGGATGTACCGGATCGCCACCAACGCCTCGCTCAGTGCGTTGAGCCGTAACCGGCGGCGGCCGCTCCCTTCCGGCCTGGGTCCGCCGTCGAATGATCCGGCCGCCCCGGCCGGGCATCCGCCGGACGGGGTCACCTGGCTTGAGCCAGTCCCGGATCGGCTGGTCATCGACGAGCTGTCCGATCCAGCCGAGGTTGTGGCGGCCCGGCACAGCGTGCGCCTCGCCCTGGTGGCGGCGTTTCAGCTCCTGCCGCCCCGCCAGCGGGCGGCCCTGGTCCTCTGCGAGGCGCTCGACCTGCCTGCGTCCGAGGCGGCCGAGGTCATGCAGGTGTCGGTAGCCGCGGTCAAGAGTCTTTTGCAGCGGGCCAGGGCCCGCATTGCGTCCGCGGGCCTCAGCGACGCTGACCTGGCCGAGCCGACCGACGAAGGCGCCCGCCGGGTCCTCGACCGGTACATGGCCGCGTTCGAGAGCTCCGACCCTGCGGCGATCAAACGCCTGCTCGCCGATGATGCGGTGCTCGAGATGACCGGCACGAGCACATGGTTCTCCGGAAAGGCGACCTGCGAGCGGTTCATCACCGCGCAGGCTATCGGCCGGCCAGGGGACTGGGTGATGCTTCCTCTCCGGGCCAATGGGCAGTTGGCGGCCGCGGCCTACTACCGCGGTGCCGACCAGGCGTACCGCGCCTTCGCCATCGTCGTGCTGGCCACCACCCGGACTCACTTGCGCCGCATTACCCTGTTCGGCGATCCGGAGCTCTTCGAACGCTTCAGCCTGCCGGCGGAGATGGCGCCCCGGTCCGTCCTATGAGCCGAACTCCTGGCGGGACAGGTAGTAGATCCCGAGCCAGCTAAGCATCAGGAGAACGACCGTGAAGGCAATGAAGCCGCCGATAAGGGCCAGCGACGCCAGCAGTCCGCTCATCCCCGGGCCTCCGTAACTGTAGTCGAATAGTTACTAAAAGTAATGATAACGCGCCTATCGGCAGTCGGAACCCGGGGGTGTCGCCCTCCCGCCTCGAGGCGGGCCCGCCATTGCGGTGCCCCTAGGCTGACCTAAACGACGAAGTGTTCAGAACGGGGTTTCATGTTCCACGTCGATTCTGAGGTTGGCCGCCTGCGGCAGGTGATCCTGCATCGCCCCGATCTTGAGCTCAAGCGCCTGACCCCGGACAATGTCGCCGATCTGCTGTTCGACGACATGCTCTGGGTGAGCCGGGCCCAGGCCGAGCACGACGCGTTCGCCGAGGCCCTGCGCTCGCGGGGAGTGGTGGTCCATTACTACGGCGACCTGCTGGCCAGGACCCTGGACATCCCGGAGGCCCGCGCCTACGCCCTGGACCGGCTGTTTGACCCGCGCTGGCATGGGCCCCTGGCCGCCGCAACCCTCCGGGCGTCGATGGACGGGCTGGGCTCGGCCGAGCTAGCCAGGTACTTGGCTGGCGGGATCACCAAGCGGGAGATCGCCGAACTCGGGCCGGTGCCGAAGAGCATCGCCTTCCACTCGCTGGATCCGGACGAGTTCGTGCTGGCGCCGCTGCCGAACCTGCTTTATCAGCGGGACACCTCCTGCTGGATTTACGGCGGAGTGTCGATCAACGCGATGGGCCGCCCGGCGCGGATTCCGGAGACGATCAGTGACGAGGCCATCTACCGCTGGCACCCGATGTTCGCCGACGCTGATTTCGACGTCTGGTACCACGGGGCCGAAGCCGCCCCGGCCACCGTCGAGGGCGGCGACGTGCTGGTTATCGGTAATGGCGCGGTACTGGTCGGGATGAGCGAGCGGACTACCCCGCAGGCGGTCGAGATGCTGGCCAGCCGGCTGTTCGCCGCCGGCTCTGCCCGCTGCCTGATCGCCATCGACATGCCGAAGGCCAGGGCCTTCATGCACCTGGACACCCTCCTGACCATGGCCGACTACGGCGTCTTCACCAAGTACGCCGGAATGGGCATGCTGCCCTCCTACACGGTCGAGCCGGGCGCCACGGCCAGCGAGCTGAAGGTCACCGACCACCCGCCGGAGGACATGCACCGGGCCATCGCCGCCGCGCTTGACCGGCCGGAGATCACCGTGCTGACCGCGGTCCAGGACGTGCACTCAGCGTCGCGCGAGCAATGGGACGACGGCTGCAACGTGCTCGCGGTCGAGCCGGGCGTGGTCGTGGCCTACGAGCGGAATGTCACCACGAACGCCTACCTGCGCGACCACGGCATCGAAGTGATCACCGTCCCTGGCAGCGAGCTCGGCCGCGGCCGCGGCGGCCCTCGCTGCATGAGCTGCCCGATCGAACGCGACGCCTGACCGCCCGGCCCGCAGCCGACGCCGCGAGTCTGCGTGCGCTGACCGAGGCACCACCATCCGTTCGGGCGAAAATCTTTGAATCTTCCGAACGAATGGTGGATTCTCCCGAACGCCCAGCTCAGCTTCGGCGCGGTCGGCGTGTCCAGTTCTGGTGATTCACGTTTTATTAACGGCTGTTGTGATTGACGCGGGGAAACTGCGAAGTTACGTTCCGGCTATAAATAGGAAATCTTCCTATTTATTACCCTAGGAGCGGGTTAAGGAGGCCGGGCATGCCTGGCATATCGCAACTTGCCGTACGCGTGTGTAAACGCGCCACGAGATGGCGCTTCAGAGGCGTCCTCGCGGTAGCCGTCATCGCGCCAGTAATGGCGCTGACGGCGGCCGCGGCGTCGTCTACCTCAGCTCTCGCCGCTCCGGCGGCCAACGCGGCGCCGGCCCTCGCGGCGGCGCCCGCGGCGGTGCCGGGTCCGCCATCTGG
>JAWWPV010000249.1:0-4321 GCA_033854775.1 Trebonia sp. | reverse complement strand
GCCGCCGCCGCGGCGGCGGTGAGCAGCGTGCCTGGCCCCGGCCCGAGTGCGTGCTCCTGTTTCAGGTAGTCCGCCTGGTAGGAGTCATCGCCCGTGTTGTCGATGAGGGTGAGGCTCTCGTCCGCGTGCGCCTCCTGCGCCGCGATGCCCACCTGGGCGGCCGCCTCGACCGTCGCGGAGCCACTGGCCTGCGCGTGCAGCAGGTCGCTCCTGGCGCCGAGGTACGCGGCGGCCAGCCAGGCCAGCGAGATGACCGCGAGGACGCCGGCGGCGACGATGCCGACGTTGAGCACCCGGTTGCTGCGCCCGCGCAGCCAGCGCGACGACCGGTACAGGACGTAGCCGGCCGCGAGGCCGGCGACCACAGTGACGCACACGAGCGGCAGCCCGGTGGCCCGGGCACTGGTGCCGCGCAGGCTGGCGTTCTCCGCGGCGTAGAGACCCTTGGCGTCCGGTAGCAGCGTGTAGCGCATGAGCCCAGAGGCTTCCCGCAGGTAGGCCGCGCCGAGCGGCAGGGCAAGCCGGTAGTCGGCGTCGGCGTTGCCCATCTCCTGGGTGTAGGCCGGCAGGCCCGCGGCGAGACCCGCGAGGTCCTGCGCGGGGCTCCCGGTCCCTGACCCGACCTGGGCGGTCGCGCTCTCGATCCCGGTGCTCGCCGCGCCGATGTCCGCCAGGTACCGCTGCCTGGTGGCGGCCGGCTCGATTCCTCCGGTCAGGAAGGCCGTCGTGGCGGCGTCGTTGGCGTCAGACAGGCGCGAGTAGATCTGCTGCGCGGCCAGGCTCAGCGGCTCGCGCGTGGTCACCACGCTTGAGGCCGCCGACGCGTACTGGAGCGCGGTGAAGGCGGCGAGGGCACCCCAGGCGAGGCTCAGCAGGACGAGGCCGATGAGGACCAGCCGCAGCCGTCCCGGTGTCGTCGCCAGGTCAAGGCGGCGCCACCTGGCCCGCCACGGCACGGCCCCGCCGGCCGCACTACCGACACCCACCGCAGCGTGGACCATTCCGCCGCCCCCAGCCCCGAGCCCCGAGCCAACGCGAGTAAGAGTAACTATTTTCCACATAACGGCGCTTATGGGAAGGTACCGTCACCCGGTCGTTATGCGGCCCCGTCCGGCTCGGTCGCGCGAAGGGCTTCGGCAGCCGCGCTCAACAGCGCGACCGAGCAGGAAAGGTACCCGAGGTCACACGAGCGGACGCGCCGTCGGGAGGATCGGGGACGGCAGCGTCGGGCGGGGCAGGGCGCGCAGGTACTGGTCCACCGAGGCCGCGGCGCTGCGGCCCTCGGCGATCGCCCAGACGATCAGCGACTGGCCGCGGCCCATGTCGCCGGCCACGAACACGCCGGGTACCGACGTCTGGTACGAGGCGTCGCGGGCCACGTTGCCCCGCGGGTCGAACTCCACGCCCAGGTCGGACAGCAGGCCGGGCTGCTCCGCGCCGGTGAAGCCCATCGCGAGCAGCACCAGGCCGCACGGGATCTCCCTGCGGGTGCCGGGGACCGGGGCGAACCGGCCGCCCTCGAAGGCCACCTCGGTCAGCCGCAGCGCCCGCACCGCGCCGTTCGCGTCGCCCACGAACTCCTCGGTGGAGGCGGCGTAGACGCGCTCGCCGCCCTCCTCGTGCGCGGAGGAGACCCGGTAGATCATCGGGTAGGTCGGCCACGGCTGGTTCCCTGCCCGGGTCTTCGGCGGCCGAGGCATGATCTCCAGTTGCGTCACCGACAGGGCCCCCTGGCGGTGCGAGGTGCCGAGGCAGTCCGCGCCGGTGTCGCCGCCGCCGATGATCACGACGTGCTTGCCCGCGGCGCTGATCGGCGAGTCCGCGCCGTGCCTGTTGCCAAGGGGCAGGAACTCCATTGCCTGGTGGATGCCGGCCAGGTCGCGTCCTTGCGCCGGCAGCTCGCGGGGGACCCGCGCGCCGCCGGCCAGGACGACCGCGGAAAATCCCGCGAGCTGCGCCGCCGACTCGACGGGCGCGCCGGTCACGAACCTGGTGCCCTCCGCCTCCAGCTGCGCGAGCCGCCGGTCCAGGTGGCGCTTTTCCATCTTGAACTCGGGGATGCCGTAGCGGAGCAGCCCGCCGATGGCGTCGTCGCGCTCGAAGACCGTCACCTGGTGCCCGGCCCGCGTCAGCTGCTGCGCCGCCGCGAGCCCGGCCGGGCCTGACCCGACGACCGCGACCCTGAAGCCGGTGAGCGTTTCCGCGATGACAGGGACGACGCCGCCGTCCGCCCAGGCCCGGTCGATGATCTCGACCTCGATCTGCTTGATCGTGACCGGGTCCCCCGTGTTTCCCGGAGGCACTGGGATGCCGAGCACGCAGGCCGCCTCGCAGGGCGCGGGGCACAGCCGTCCGGTGAACTCCGGGAAGTTGTTGGTCGCGTGCAGCCGGTCGGCGGCGTCCGCCCAGTCACCCCGGTAGACGAGGTCGTTCCACTCGGGGATGAGATTGCCGAGCGGGCAGCCGTGGTGGCAGAACGGGATGCCGCAGTCCATGCAGCGCGCCGCCTGCCGCTCGGTCCGCTCGCTCGCGAACGGCTCGTACACCTCGCGCCAGTCCGTGAGCCGGACGTCGACGGGACGCCGCCGCGGCGTCTCGCGGGCGGTCGTCAAGAAGCCCTTGGGGTCACCCATGATCTACTCCCCGTCCTTAATCGTGTGCCCCTTAACCATGAGCTGCTGCCATGACGGCCTCGTTGACGTCCCGGCCCTCGCGCTCCGCGGCCGACGCCGCGTTGAGCACCCGCTTGTAGTCCTTGGGCATGACCTTCGCGAACCGGTCCGCCGCCGACTCCCAGGAGGCGAGGAGGCGGCTGGCCACCGCCGAGCCGGTCTCGGCGTGGTGCCGGGAGAGCACCTCGTGCAGGAAGTCCACGTCGGGGTCTTCCAGCGGGTCGACGTCCACCATTTCCCGGTTGAGCCGCGCGGGGTTCAGGTCGAGGACGTAGGCGACGCCGCCGGACATGCCTGCGGCGAAGTTCCGCCCGGTGGGCCCGAGGATCACCACGCGCCCGCCGGTCATGTACTCGCAGCCGTGGTCGCCGACGCCCTCGGCGACGGCCAGCGCGCCGGAGTTGCGCACGCAGAACCGCTCGCCCACCAGGCCGCGCAGGAAGATCTCCCCGCTCGTCGCGCCGTAGCCGATCACGTTCCCCGCGACGACCTGGGTCTCCGCCTCGAACGGCGAGTCGGGGGCCGGGGTGACGACGAGGCGGCCGCCCGACAGCCCCTTGCCGAGGTAGTCGTTGGCGTCCCCGGTCAGCTTCATGGTGATGCCGCGCGGCACGAAGGCCCCGAACGACTGGCCCGCCGAGCCGGTGAACGCGACCGAGATCGTGTCGGCGGGCAGTCCCTCGCCGCCCCACCGCCTGGTCACCTCGTAGCCGAGCATGGTGCCGACGGTCCTGTTGACGTTGCGGATCGGCAGCTCCAGGTGAACGGGGAGGCCCTCCTCAAGCGCGCCCTCGGCGAGCTGGATGAGCGTGTTGTCCAGGGCACGGTCCAGGCCGTGGTCTTGCTCGGTGACCCGGTGCAGTGGCCCGTCGAGCGCGCCCTCGGGCACATGCAGGACCGGGGTGAGGTCGAGCCCCGCGGCCTTCCAGTGCTCGACGGCGAGCGCCGTGTCGAGCAGGTCGACGCGCCCGATCGCCTCCTCGATCGAGCGGAGGCCGAGCGCGGCGAGGTACTCGCGGACCTCTTCCGCGATGAACTCGAAGAAGTTGACCACGAACTCCGGCTTGCCGGAGAACCGCTTGCGCAGCTCCGGGTTCTGCGTGGCGACGCCGACGGGACAGGTGTCCAGGTGACAGACCCGCATCATGATGCAGCCGGACACGACGAGCGGCGCGGACGCGAAGCCGAACTCCTCCGCGCCGAGCAGCGCGGCGATCACCACGTCCCTGCCGGTCTTGAGCTGGCCGTCCACCTGCACGACGATCCGGTCGCGCAGCTTGTTGCGCAGCAGCGTCTGCTGGGTCTCGGCGAGGCCGAGCTCCCAGGGCGCGCCCGCGTGCTTGAGCGAGGTGAGCGGGGCGGCGCCGGTGCCGCCGTCGTGCCCGGAGATCAGCACCACGTCGGCGTGCGCCTTGGACACGCCCGCCGCGACCGTGCCGACGCCCACCTCCGCGACCAGCTTCACGTGCACCCGGGCGGCCGGGTTGGCGTTCTTCAGGACGTGGATGAGCTGCGCCAGGTCCTCGATCGAGTAGATGTCGTGGTGCGGCGGCGGGGAGATCAGGCCGACGCCTGGCGTGGAGTACCGGGTCTTGGCGATCCACGGGTACACCTTGTGCCCCGGCAGCTGGCCGCCCTCGCCTGGCTTC
>JAWWPV010000248.1:0-2735 GCA_033854775.1 Trebonia sp. | reverse complement strand
ATTATCATCGCGTTTTCTTTCGGAGCATTGCTGGAGGCCCTGGCCGGCTTCGGCACCCCGGTCGCGGTGACTTCCGTCATGTTGATCGCCCTGGGCTTCAAGCCGTTGAAGGCCGCCGCGCTCGCGTTGACCGCCAACACGGCGCCTGTCGCGTTCGGGGCCATGGCGACGCCGATCATCACGCTCGCCAAGGTGACCGGGCTGTCCAGCGACACACTGGGTGCGATGGTCGGGCGGCAGACCCCGATCCTGGCGCTGTTCGTCCCGCTGGCGCTGCTGGCGATTGTCGACGGCTGGCGCGGGATCCGCGAGACCTGGCCGGTGGCCGTGGTGTGCGGGCTGGTGTTCGCACTGGCGCAGTACGCGACGTCCAATTTCATCTCGGTGCCCCTGGCTGACGTGGCGGCATCGTTGCTGTCCGCCGCGGCGGTGGTGGCCATGGTTCGGGTCTGGCGCCCTCGCGAGCCCTATACCGAGCGCGCGGCGATCGCCGGCGGCGCGGCCGACGAGCCGACCCCCGAGTTCGCCGCGCGCGTCGAAGGCCGCGACACCCCCGCCGAGGTCGTGCGCGCCTACGCGCCGTACCTGATCGTCATCGTCGTATTCGTGGTGTGCCAGATCACTCCCGTGAAGAAATTCTTGGACAAGGCGACGATCAAGTTCCACTGGCCGGGGCTGCATTTGGTGAGTCCGAAGGGCAAACCGGTGAGTCTCGTCGAGTTCACTTTGAACCTGCTCACCACGCCCGGCACGCAGATGCTGATCGCCGGCATCATCACCATGATCGCGCTGCGCCTTTCACTGCCGAGGGCGGCCAAGGCCTACGGGGCGGCTCTGCATCAGCTGCGCTGGGCAATCGTGACCGTAATGGGGGTTCTGGCCTTGGCTTTCGTGATGAATGCCTCCGGACAAACGATTACGCTCGGCACGTGGATGGCCGCCGCGGGAGGCGCGTTTGCGCTCATCTCGCCCATCCTCGGCTGGCTCGGTGTTGCGGTGACCGGCTCCGATACGTCGTCGAACTCCCTGTTCGGCGCCCTTCAAGTCACCGCCGCGAACCAGGCCGGGTTGTCTCCCGTGTTGATGGCGGCCGGTAACAGCTCGGGCGGCGTGTTGGGCAAGATGATCTCGCCGCAGAACCTCGCCATCGCGGCGGCGGCCGTCGGCCTGCACGGAAAGGAAGGCGACATCTTCCGCCGCGTCGTTATCTGGAGCGTGGTGTTCCTGGTCTTCATCTGCGCCCTGTCCGCGCTGCAAGCGTCGGATGTGCTGTCCTGGATGGTTCCCCATGCCTGACCCGAAATAACTCGCTAGCAGCTCCACCAGGTCGGTGGTAACTTCGCCCGTACACGGGAAAGGAGGTGGTCCGCGAATTGATTGACTTATGGACACGTGAGGTGACTGTCGGCTAGCCGCCGCGCGGCGAGGAACTCACCGCTGAGCGCTGGCGAATTCCCCGCAGTCACCCGGCCCCCGAGCCCCCGGCCCGTCCAGCCGGGAACATCGGCTCGGGGGCCGCTCCACGTTCGGGCCACCGCCGTCTACGTCCGCTGCCGGCAGAAGGCGGTCAGCCCGCGTATCGGGGCAGCCGCGCCGACAAGTGCGGCACCAGCCCGCCGTCGGCGTCCACCCGTTCCTCGACATAGGCGAGGTCGCCGCCCTCGACGATGCCGTACAACCGCTTAGCGCCGCCGACCAGCACTCCGGACTTGGTGCGCGCCAACGCGTCCGTCACCAGCTCCCACGACGATTGGTTGAGCGGGCGGCCGTAGAAAAGCTCCACATAGCCTGCCGAATTGGCGAGCAGAAGCTCGATCGCCTGAGTCTCACTCGGGTCGGCGGGGTCGTCGACGAACCGCCAGAAGCCCGTCTCCCGCAGGCCGCCGCCGTCATATTCGCCCTGCTCGTTAAGCCGCCAGGACCGGGCGTCCCAGTTGAGGTAGTCCCGGCCGTCGTGCGACACGACGATCTGCTGGCCGAATCGGTAGTCGCCGTGCGGGCCGCGGCCCTCGCCTTCGCCCCGCCACACGCCGACGAGCGGCAGCAGCGCCAGCAACGCGTCGTCGAGATTGGCGCCCTCGCGCAGGTTCGCGGTGTCGGCGGGCAGCGGCAGGTCGTCGAAGACCGGGATGTTGCGGGCCGCCGTGATCTTGGCGCGCTCCACCGCCGCGGCCACCGCCCGGTCGCCGGATCCGGGTTTCGGGTTAGGCGAATTCACGACTCGTCGGAAATGAGCCGGTACACCGCGTACAGCGCGAACCAGGTGATCACCACCGTGCACGCGACCAGCAGTATCTCGTAGAACAGCACCACGGCATCGAGTTTAGTGGGCTACCCCTGCGAGAGCGCGCCTCAGGCGACCTTGACGTCGACCTCGTGGATGCCCGCGCCGTGCGGGGCGACGACGGCGTCGCCGCTGCCCACTGCCGACAGGGCACGCACGGTCCAGGACCCCGGTGCCGCGAAGAACCGGAAGTCTCCGGTGGCCGACGCGACGACCTCGGCGGTGAACTCGTCGGAAGAGTCCAGCAGGCGCACGAACGCGCCGCCCACCGGCTGCCCCGAGCCGTCGACCACCCGCCCGGTGATCACCGTCTCCTTCTCGACGTCGACACTGGCAGGCAGCGTCTGGCCTTGCTTCGGTGCAGAGCACATATCAGCTTCCCAACTCGATCGGGGCCCCCACCAGAGAGCCGTATTCGGTCCAACTTCCGTCGTAGTTCTTGACGTTCCCG
>JAWWPV010000247.1:0-3565 GCA_033854775.1 Trebonia sp. | reverse complement strand
GGTCAGGGGCGGAAGCAGGGGGCGACGTGGCTGGAGTGGCAGAAGCGAACGGGGTGTCCGACGGCGCTGAAGTGACACGAGCTGATGGAGTGGCCGACGGTGCTGGAGTGGCAGGGGCCGCCGGGGCCGCGCCGCCGCCCAGGGCGGCGTCGATGTCGGCGTCCGTCTCGCCGTCCTTGACCAGCACCGCGATGGGCGCGCCGATCTCGCCGGAGTCACCGGCGGCCAGCACGAGCCGGCCGACGACCCCGGCCTCTTCCGCGCTGTACTCGACGACCGCCTTCTCGGTCTCGATCTCGGCGAGCGGGTCCCCGACGGTCACGGTGTCGCCGGGGGCGACCAGCCAGGTGGCGATGGCCGCCTCCGTCGCGCCCGCGAGCACGCTCGGCATCCGCACGACGGACGCCATCAGCCGGCCCTCCCGAGGCCGAGGCGCACCTGCTCGAGACCGGCGGCGACTTCCTCGGTGCGGGCGATCGCCGCGCGCTCCAGCACCCTCGAGATGCTGGGGCTCGCCTCGGAGCCCGTCACGCGCTGCACGGGCTGGTCGAGCCAGTCGAAGAAGCGGCGCTGGATCTCGTCGGCGAGCCAGCCGCCGTAGGAGGTGCCCTGAGCGCCCTGCTCGACGATGAGCACCGCGTTCGTCTTCTTGATGCTCTCGCCGACGGTCGCCCAGTCCAGGCTGGCGCGGTCGAGGAAGCGCAGGTCGATGAGCTCGGCGTCCACGCCGGTCTGCTCGATGGCCTGCCGGCTGTGCTCGACCATCGAGAGGTACGTGAGCACCGTGACGTCGTTCCCCTCGCGCCGCACCGCGGCCGTGCCGAAGGGGATCTGGTAGTCGAGGTCGTCGACGGGGATCTCGCCCTCGGAGCCGTAGAGGTCGACGTGCTCGAGCATCAGCACCGGGTCGCCGATGGCCAGCGCGGCGTTCATCAGGCCCACATAGTCGAAGGGGGTCGAGGCGGCCATGATCCGCCAGCCGGGGCTGGTCGCGAAGATGCCCGCGGGGTCCATCAGGTGCTGGGAGCCGTAGCCGGAGCCCATGGCGACCTTGGTCCGCAGCACGAGCGGCACCGGGTTGCGGCCGCCGAACATGTGGCGGGCCTTGCCGATCTGGTTGAACACCTGGTCGGCCGCGACCCAGAGGAAGTCGGGGTACATGAACTCGACGACCGGGCGGAACCGGCCGTCGAGGGCCAGGCCGCCGCCGAGCCCGGCGAACGCGTTCTCGCTGATCGGCGTGCCGAGCACGCGGCCGGGATACTTTGCCGCCAGGCCCTTGGTGGCGCCGTTCGTGCCTCCGTTGAGCCGGTGCACGTCCTCGCCGAGCACGACGATGCGCGGATCCTCGCCCATCCGCCGGTCCATGACCCGGGCCACGGCGTCGATGAGCTTGCCCGGCTTCAGCTCGCCGGTGAAGTCCCGCTGCTCGGCCGTGCGCACACCGGCGAGTTCGGATAGGTCGCCGCGGATGCCGACGTCCACGAAGGCCGGGTCGGGCCACAGCTCGGGGCGGATGCGGCGGATGCCCCGCTTGGCCGCGGGGTCCTGCTCGACGAGCGCGCCGGCGGCCAGCTTCATGGCCTGCTGGGCCTGCTCGCGCACGGACGCCACTCCCGCCTCGTCGATGAGACCGAGCTTGATCATCTCGCTGGCCACGCGGTCGAGGGGGTCGCGGGCCCGCCACGCGGCCTCTTCCTCCTTGGTGCGGTAGCCGAAGGCGCTGCCCGGGAACGGACCGTTCTGGTGAAAGAAGCGGTAGACGAGCGCCTCAATGACTACCGGGCCCCCGCCCGCGCGCAGCCTCTCCTGCGCCCGCTCCATCGCCAGGTGCACGGCCAGCGGGTCCATGCCGTCCACCCGCCAGGCGGGGATGCCGAAGCCAAGGGCGCGCGCCGACAGCCGCGGCTCCCCGGTGGCCTCCTCGACGGTGGTGGACACCGCGTACATGTTGTTCTCGATGAAGAAGCAGAGCGGCAGATCCCACGCGGACGTCAGGTTCAGGCTCTCCAGGACCGAGCCGATGTTGGCCGCACCGTCGCCGAAGTAGGTGACGGTGAGGTCGTCGGTGCCGGAGTGCTTCTGCGCCCAGGCGTTGCCCGCCGCCATCGGCACGCCGCCCCCGACGATGGCGTTCGTGCCGAGCGCCCCGGCCTCGAACCACTGCAGGTGCATGGAGCCGCCGCGCCCGCTGCAGTACCCCTGGGCCAGCCCGAGGATCTCGGCGAGCGTGCGCTGCAGCACGGTCTGGACCTCCGGCGTCACGAGGTCCGCCGGGTCCAGCACGCCCTTGGTCACGTGCGTGATCGCCTTGGCCAGGAACTGGTGATGGCCGCGGTGCGAGCCGTTGACGGCGTCCGCCGAGCGGAGCGAGACGATGGAGCCCACCGCGCCGCCCTCCTGGCCGATGCTGGAGTGCGCCGGGCCGTGCACCAGGCCCTCGCCGGCCAGCTCGAGGACCGTCTCCTCGAACGCCCGGATGAGGTGCAGCTCGCCGAGCATGGACGCGAGCAGCCCGGGATCGGCCGCCTTCCAGTCCGCCGCCGTCGTGCTCAGCTCGGTCCACCCCGCCGCGGGATGGAGGCGCTTCTCACGTGGCATCGGCATCTCCCTCGATGTGCTGACCGCTTCTCCGGAGGCTACTGCGCTAATGTATCCATATCAACTGCTAATCGGCGAGAAACTGTGGTTGTCAGTCATAGGCTCGGCAATATTGGATACATGGCTGGTCGAGGAGGACCTAGGCACGGCGGCATCCCCGGGCTGCGCGGTGGCGACCACATCGGCATCACGGTCCCGGATCTGGAGCAGGCGCACGCGTTCCTCACCGGCGTGCTGGGGTTCGACTACGTCTACTCCCTGCCCGAGATGCGGCACGACGACGACTGGATGCTCGATCACCTCAACGTCGACCCGCGCGCGGCGGTCCGGGAAGTCCGGTTCTACCGGGGCGGTTTCGGCCTCAACATCGAGGTCTTCGAGTACCAGCCGCTGCCCGGGCAGCGCCCGCAGCCGCGCAACAGTGACCTGGGCGGCCACCACCTCGCCCTCTACGTGGACGACATGGACCAGGCCGTCGACTACCTGCGCGCGAAAGGGGTACGGCTGCTGGCCGGCCCGGTCGCGAGCCGGAACGCCTCGGCCGGCCAGCGCTGGCAGTACTTCCTCAGCCCGTGGGGCATGCAGTTCGAGCTGGTCAGCTACCCCGACGGCAAGGCCTACGAGAAGGACGCCGCGGTCCGGCTCTGGCATCCGGGTCACCCGGCCCGATGAGGCCGGCCCGGTGAGATGAGACCGGCCCAGTGATGAGTGCCGACCCCGGCTACCGGGAGAACGTGGCGAGCCACCGGATCGCGGACAGCCTCCGCGCCGCGATCCTGGGGGGCAGCTACCTGCCGGGCACGCGCATCCGGCAGGAGGACGTCGCCGCGCGCTCCGGCGCGAGCCGCATCCCGGTGCGCGAGGCACTGCGGATGCTGGACTCCGAGGGGCTCGTCACCCTGGTCGCCAACTCGGGCGCCTGGGTCACCAAGCTGACCCTCGGCGAGTGCGCCGAGACCTACCT
>JAWWPV010000246.1:0-3600 GCA_033854775.1 Trebonia sp. | reverse complement strand
AGTAGGCGAGGGCCGCGAGCAGGAGATTGACGCCGTAGACGACGACCGGGGTGCGCGCGTAGCGGGTCGTTTCCATCCACTGAGTGGTGAACGGGAACAGCGACAGGAAGAACAGCAGCGCCAGGTTCACCCACAGGATCCCGCCGGTGACCCGGGCGGTGAGCTGGAACATGTGGTGATGGTTGGTCCAGTAGATGCCGACATAGATGAAGCTGAGCAGGTAGCTGAGCAGTCCGGGGCCCGTCGTCTTCCACAGGGCCGTCAGGTCGCTGCCCGCGGGCTCGCGCAGCTCGAGCACCATGATCGTGATGATGATGGCAAGCACGCCGTCGGTGAACGCCTCAAGACGGCTGGTCCGCATCGCGCCAGGTTACAGTACTTCCCGCATTCGCCTCCGCGCGCTTGGCGCCCTTTGGCTCGCGCTCAGAGGTCGGTGAGGTACCGCCCGTCCGGGCTCCTGCGCGGCGGCCGCGGCAGCTCGGTGACCAGGCCGAGGCCGCGGCGGAGCATGGCGGAAGCCTCGTCCGCGTCGACCGGGACCGACAGCAGGTAGCCCTGGCCGAACTGACAGCCCATTCCCGCGAGCAGCTCCCGTTCCGTCTCTGTCTCGATTCCCTCGGCGATCACCTCGACCTCAAGCGTCCTGGCGAGCCTGACGATGCCCTCAACGAGGGCGTGCCGCCGCCATGACGAGGCGATCCCCGTCACGAACGACTTGTCGATCTTCAGCACGTCGATCGGCAGGTCAAGCAGGTAGCTGAGCGACGAGTACCCGGTGCCGAAGTCGTCGATCGCCAGCTTGACGCCGATCCCCTTCAGCTCGTTCAGGTCGGCGCGGATCTGCTCGTTGCCGCCGAGCACGAGGGACTCGGTCAGCTCGAGGAGCAGCGCCGACGGGGGCAGCGCCGACGCGTGCAGCGCCTGCCGCACGCTGTCGACGAACCCCGGGTCGCGGAACTGGCGGGCGGACACGTTGACGGAGACGTGCGGGCCGTCGGACCCAGGCGCCGTGGCATAGGGCTCAGTGGCATAGGGCTCAGTGGCACCGGGTTCAAGTGCCCCGGGAGGCGGCAGGTCGCGCCGCCACTCGACCATGTCGGACAGGGCCTGCCGCAGCACCCAGGCACCGAGCGGGACGATGAGCCCGGTCTCCTCGGCCAGGGAGATGAACTGGCCGGGCAGCATCATCCCCCAGCGCGGGTGCGGCCAGCGGATCAGCGCCTCGAACCCGGCGATCTCGCCGCTCGCCAGGGTCACGATCGGCTGGTAGACCAGCGTGAACGCCGAGCTTTTCACGGCGTCCTCGAGCGCGACCTGGATTTCGCGCCGCCTGAGCATCCCGCTGGTCAGCACCGGCTGGTAGTGCCGCCACCGCTTCTTGCCCGCCGCCTTCGCCGCGTACAGGGCGAGGTCCGCGTGGCGCAGCAGCTCGTCCACGTCGCCGCTGTCCTCCGAGGTCGCCACGCCGACGGTCGCCGTGGCGAGCACCTTGGCCTCGCTGAGGGTGAACGGCTCGGTGAACGCCGCCACGATCCGCTCCGCGAACGTCTCCACGTCCTCGGGATCCGCGGCGTCATCGATGAGCAGCGCGAACTCATCGCCGCCAAGGCGCGCGGCGGTATCCGACTGGCGCACCGAGGCGGCCAGCCGGCCGGCGACCGCGACAAGCAGCTCGTCGCCGACGCCGTGCCCCATGGTGTCATTGACGATCTTGAAGTCGTCAAGGTCGACGAACAGCACGCCCGCGGTCCGGCCGACGGCACGGGCCGTCTCAAGCGCGTCCGCCGCCTCGCGCGCGAACAGCGAGCGGTTGGGCAGCCCGGTCAGCGAGTCGTGGAAAGCACGGTACTTCAGCTCTTCCTCGAGCTCGTGCTGCTCGGTCACGTCCCGCAGGGTGAGCACGAGGCCGCCGACCGTCAGGTCATGCCGCAGGTCACTCCAGCGGACCTCGAGGACGACCGTGCGCCCGTCAAGGCGCTCGATCTGGAGCAGGTACCCGGGGGGCACGCCACGGGACACGGCTCCGGCGCTGAGCGCGAGCATCAAGTCGAGCACGCGGTCGACGTCGTCCCGCGTCCCCGGTGCCACCAGCTCGGCGAGCAGCGCGCCATCGACGGTAACGTCGCCGAAGATGTCGCCGGCGGACGGGGTGGCGTACCGGATCCTGCGGTCGTCGTCCACGATGAGGATCACGTCGGAGGCGTCCTGCACGAGGGTGCGGAACAGCGCCTGGCCGCGCTGGCGGGCCACCTGCTGGGTGAGCGCGAGCCGCTCGACCGCCAGGGCCGCCTGCCCGGCGAGGATCTCAAGCACCGTGGAGAGGCCGGCGAGGGTCCGCCGGTCGCCGAGGAACCCGATAAGTCCGATGAACGGTTCACCGACGGGACGGTCCTTGAGGGTGAGCGGGCAGAGCAGCGCGCCCTCGGCGCCGGCTAGCAGCGGGGCAGCCGTCCGGGGCGGAGACAGCGTGATCCCATGCCTGGCGGACCTGATCTCCTCGGTGGAGACAAACCTCGGCGTGCGCCCTTCCGAGAGCCGCAGCCAGACGCCAACCGGATCTGGCGGGTAGGCGGGCTCGGCCGGTCCCGCCGGGTGCACGTAGCGGAGGTAGTCTCTGTCCCTGACGGCCAGGATCGCGGCGCGCTCGGCAGGGGTGTCGGGTACCAGGGCGGACGCCGCGTCCCTGACGGCGGCCGCGACCTCCTGGACCGAGCCCGCGGACGCGAGCGCCGCGCTCGCCACGCGCAGTGTCCGCTCGCGGATGAGGCTGCGCTTGTTCGTCGCCGCGACATCCCATAGCCGGAAGAGCATGAGTATGAATAGCACGCCGCACGCGACCGCGACGGCACCTTCGACGGCGTCGTGCACTTCAAAGGAGTGAAAGAGGAGGTAGGCGGGTGGGATCAGGGACGCGAGCATGAGTACGAACACGCTGCCGGGAGCGGCGTCCTGGACGCGCTGCCTGACCGTCTGGGTCAGCTCGACCATCGACGGGTGCAGCGCGGCGGCCCCCCACGCGATGGCGCTGGCCAGGTAACCGAGCGAGAGCAGGAGCCCGACGTGGCGACCCGAGTCCTGAACGAGGTCGTAGGCCACGTCGGACGCGACACCGCAGACCGTGCCGAAGGCGAACAGCACGATAGACGGCCCGCGTGCCGTCCCTGGCGTGAGCAGCCGCGCGAGCGTCACCAGGACGAGCATGTCGCCAACCGGGTACGCGACGCTCACGATCCGCTGCGGCCAGGTCAATGACGAGGCCGTGGCGTCGGGCACGATGAGGAAGATCCAGGACAGCAGGATCAGGCCGACCATGAGGACGAGCGCGTCGGTCATGCTGCGCGCGTCCCGCCCGGTGGACCGCGACCGGATGAACATCGCGAGCCCCGCCACGTACAGCGGGTACGCCGCCAGGTAGATGACATCGGCGAACGACGGGAACGGAAGGGGGGCGTGACTCACCGTAGCGAAGATGCGGGAGGCGACCTCTGCGAGCGTGCCGGTGAGGTTCGCGACGGCGAGCAGCACCCACGGCGTGCGCCGCGCCGGGCGGTTCAGGATCACCCCGGCCACCATCGCGGCCACGCCGCTCACCTCGATGAG
>JAWWPV010000245.1:0-3094 GCA_033854775.1 Trebonia sp. | reverse complement strand
TGACGCGGTGGTCGCCTCCTGGGTGAACAGGTCCGGCGCGGAAGGCGCTCCCTCGGTGGCAGGCGCCTCTTCGAAGGCGGAAGCCTCTTGGAGGGCGGGTGTCTCCTCGAGGGCGGGTGTCTCCTCGAGGGCGGGTGCCCCTTCGGTCGCGGGTGCATCTTCGAGGGCGGGTGCCTCTTCGGTGGCGGGTGCCGTGTCAAACACGCTGGCCGCTACCATGGCTGGCTCGATGCCGGAAGCCGCTCCGTAGCCGGGCACTGGCTCGGTGGGGGTCGGCTCATCGGCCGGCAGCGCCGGCGCACTGGCGGTCATCGCCGCCACCTCGGTCGCCGGGAACTCCTCGGCGGCCGGCGGCGCTGTCGCGTCCGCAACCGTTGCCGCCGCCTCGGTCGCAGGCAGTTCCTCAGCGGACTGCCAGGGTGCCACGTCGGGGACAGGCTCCGGAGCCGGCTCCGGCTCGGTGACCACCGTGACGCGGGCTACGGCGGAGCCGGCGCGGGTGCGGGTGCGGCGGACCGGAGGTGCGGACGGGTCCGTGGGCTCGGCCGGGGCCGTGTCGCCGGACGTGACCGGGGTGAAGGCCGCCGGTGCCGGGTCGGTGACCGGGGGGACCGTGGTAACGACCGGGACCAGGGCCGGAGTGTCGTCGACGAGGACTGCCGTGGCGAAGGCGGTGCCTGCCGCCGAGGTGCTGCGGCGCGTGCGGCGGCCGCCGTTGCCGTCGGCACCAGCCGCGCCGTTGCCGCCGGCAGCGGCATCGGACGGCGCCGTGGCTGCCTCCACCGTGTCGTTGTGTGGCGCGTCAGCCTGCGCGGTGCCGGCCTGGAGGCCGGTGGGCGAGGCGCTGTCCGGGTAGGTGTCCCTGGCGTCGCGGTCATCGTCGCGGCGGCCGTTACCGCGGCGGCCGTTGCCGTATCCGGCCTTAGCGTTGCCGGAGCCGTTACCCTTCCCGTTCCCGTTGCCCGGGGAGTGGCTGGGCGGGGTCGGGACCGGGCGGTGGGCGGTGCCGGCCGACGCGCGGTGGGCCGGCTCGGCCGGAGCGTCGAGCGTGATGATGACCCCTCGGCCATTACAGCACTCGCACTGCTGCGAGAAGGCCTCAAGCAGCCCGGCACCGACCCGCTTGCGGGTCATCTGCACCAAGCCGAGCGAGGTCACCTCGGCGACCTGGTGCTTGGTCCTGTCCCTGGCCAGGCACTCAAGGAGCCGCCGCAAGACGAGCTCGCGGTTCGACTCGAGCACCATGTCGATGAAGTCGATGACGACGATGCCGCCAACGTCGCGCAGCCGAAGCTGACGGACGATCTCTTCCGCGGCCTCCAGGTTGTTCCTTGTGACGGTCTCCTCGAGGTTCCCGCCTTGACCGGTGAACTTCCCGGTGTTGACGTCGATGACCGTCATGGCCTCGGTGCGGTCGATGACCAGCGAGCCGCCGCTCGGCAGCCACACCTTGCGCTCAAGCGCCTTGGCGAGCTGCTCGTCGATGCGGTAAGCGGCGAAGACGTCATCCGCGGCGTCCTCGTTGTCCGGGCTGTCCCAGCGGCTAATCCGCTCGGCGAGGTGCGGCGCGACGTACCTGACGTACTCGTCGATGACCTCCCAGCCGTCGTCACCGGACACGATCAGCTGGTTGAAGTCCTCGTTGAAGACGTCGCGGATCACCCGGATCGTCAGGTCTGGCTCACCGTGGAGAAGAGCAGGCGCGGTCGCGGTCTTGGCCTTCTTATCGATGCTCTCCCACTGGGCGGCCAGCCGCGTGATGTCGCGGTCAAGCTCGGCCTCGGCGGCGCCCTCGGCGGCGGTGCGCACGATCACGCCGGCGTTCTCCGGCGTAACCTTCTTGAGAATCTGCTTGAGCCTGGTCCGCTCGGTGTCCGGGAGCTTGCGGCTGATGCCGGTCATCGACGCGCCGGGCACGTAGACCAGGTACCGGCCGGGCAGGCTGACCTGGCTGGTCAGCCTGGCGCCCTTGTGGCCCACCGGGTCCTTGGTGACCTGGACGATCACCGACTGGCCCGGCTTGAGCGCGGACTCGATGCGCTTGGGCTGGCCCTCAAGGCCGCTTGCGTCGAAGTTGACCTCGCCGGCGTAGAGCACGGCGTTGCGGCCCTTGCCGATGTCGACGAACGCCGCCTCCATCGAGGGCAGCACGTTCTGCACCTTGCCCAGGTACACGTTGCCGACATACGAGGCGTGCGTCGTCCGGTTCACGTAGTGCTCGACGAGGACACCGTCCTCAAGCACCGCGATCTGGGTCCGGTCGCCCCGCTGGCGGACCACCATCGTCCGCTCGACGGACTCCCTGCGGGCGAGGAACTCCGACTCGGTGATCACCGGCGGGCGACGGCGGCCCGACTCACGCCCTTCCCGCCTGCGCTGCTTCTTCGCCTCAAGGCGCGTCGAGCCCTTGATGGCGCGCACGTCATCGGCGGGGTTGTGCGGCTCGCGCACGTGGACCACGGTGTCCGGCGGGTCGTCAGGGGACAACGCGTCGCTGTCCGCCGCGCCGCGGCGCCGCTTGCGGCGGCGGCGGCGGCCCGCGGCGCCCTCTTCCCCTGCGCCATCGCCATCGCCATCGTCGGGTTCCCCGGCGGACTCGTCGCCGACGCTGTCGTCCGCGCTCCCCTGGCCATCGGCGTCGTCATCGGCCGACGCCTCGGCGCGGCCCCGGCTGCGGGTGGTGCGGCGACGGCGACGGCGGCCGGTGGCCGACTCCTCTGCCTCATCGGCGCCTGTCACGGCCACGGCGACGGTGGTGTCGCCGTCGGGCTCATCCGCCTCGGCGACAGCCCCGGCGCTCTCGGCGCTGAACAGGTCGTCCGGCGCGGCGTCGCGGACCCGGGCGCTACGGCTCCGGCCCCTAGTCCTGCGGCTCGTCCGCCCGGTGTCGGCGTCGGGCTCGGCCCTGCCGCCGGAATCCCTGCCGCCGGAATCCCTGCCGCCGGACTCGCGGTCAGCGGAATCGCGGTCAACGGAATCGCGGTCAGCGGAATCGCGGTCAGCGGAGTCCTGGTCACCGGCGGGCGACGGCGCGACGGACGCGGGCGGCTGGAAGAGCACCTGCGGAGGCTGGAAAAGCGCCGCGGGCACCGCC
>JAWWPV010000244.1:0-4019 GCA_033854775.1 Trebonia sp. | reverse complement strand
ACGAACGGCGCGACGATCGGGTCGGCGAGGTTGGTGTCCCCGTCGTACGAGACGTTCTGCAGGGCGGGCGCGCCGCCGCCGGGCTGCCCCGCCGACAGCTTGACGCCCTTGGCGGCGGCCACGGCGTAGGGGAGGGCGTACTGCGCGGAGAGGTTGGCCGGCTGCGACTGCGACGCGGCGACCGAGCCGTTGCCGATGTCGCACATCTCGAACGGCACGCCGTCATCGCTGATCAGCATGACCGGGCTGGCGGAGCCCGGGCCGAGGTTCTTGCTCTTGAGCAGCGGGATGATGCCGGTGTCCGGGCTTGACCACTGCGAGTAGATGGCCTTGAGCTGTGAGCCGTAGGCGTTGATGGCGTTCTGCGCGTCGGTGACAGCGGTCGCGTCCGTCCAGACGGTCGGCTCCTTGATCACCTTCACGTTCGGGTCGTTCGCCGTCATGCAGGAGTCAAAGGCGTCCGTGCGGTCCGCGCCGTTGGATGACGTGAGGTCGCCCTCCAGGTCGAGCACGTCCCCGGACTTCACCTTCGACGAGATGTAGGCGCACGCGTCCTGCCCGTACAGGGTGTTGGAGGCCCGGACGACCATGTAGACCTTGCCGACGCCGACGATCGTGTCGACGGAGACGAGCTGGACATTGTGGGCGGTCGCGTAGCTGATCGCCGGGCCAAGGCTGGTGGCCGTCTCCGGGTTCACCACGATGGCCTTCGCGCCCTCGTTCACCAGCTGCTCGATCTGCTGGTTCTGCAGGCTGGCGTTGGCGGCCGCGAGCAGCGGGCCGAGCAGCTTGATGTGCATCTGCTGCGCGTACTGCTGCTCGTAGTTGATGTAGGCGGCCCAGAAGGCGGTGTTGTTATAGGTCAGGTCGATGCCGACGGTGACCTGGCCGGAGGTGGACGAGCTGGCCGCCGTGCCGCTTGAGCTGCCGGCAGCGGTGGAGCTTGCGCCGGTGCCGCCCGAACTGCTTGAGCTGCACGCCGCGGCGAGCACTCCTGCGGCGGCCAGCACCACGGTGCCAGCGAGGCGTCTTCTTAGTCTCATGGCTCTCCTCGGGGGGATGGGATTCTACTGGCCTTGCGTGAGGTCAGGGAAGGTGGTGCCGGCCAGCTGCTGCCAGACGGCACCGTGGGGGAACTCGTAGTCGCGTAGCGACTGCTCCCGGAGTGTCGCGGAAAAGCCCGGCGCGGACGGCGCCAGGTAACGGCCGCCGGCGACGCGCACCGGATCGGTGAAGTGCTCGTGCAGGTGATCGACGTATTCGAGTACCCGGTCGTCCGCCGTGGCGCTGACGCTGACGAAGTCGAACATCGCGAGGTGCTGGACCATCTCGCACAGGCCCACGCCCCCCGCGTGCGGGCAGACGGGGACGCCGTACTTCGCGGCGAGCAGCAGGATCGCGAGGTTCTCGTTGACCCCCGCCACCCGGCAGGCGTCGATCGTCAGCACGTCCGCGGCGCCCGCCTGGAGGAGCTGCTTGAAGATCACCCGGTTCGCGACGTGCTCGCCGACGGCGATCTTGGCCGGCGCGATCGCGCCGCGGATCCTGGCCAGGCCGAGGATCTCGTCCGGGCTGGTCGGCTCCTCGACCCAGTACGGGTCCCAGGGCGCGAGCGCGGCGATCGCCGCCTCGGCCTCCGCGACCCCCCAGCGCTGGTTGGCGTCGACCGCGATCCTGAAGTCGGGACCCACCACCTCCCTGGCGAGGGCCATGCGCCGGACGTCGTCGGCGGTGTCGGCGCCCACCTTCAGCTTGATCTGGGTGAACCCGTCGGCGACCGCCTGCCTGGACAGCGCGGCGAGCTTCTCGTCCGTGTAGCCGATCCAGCCGGGCGTCGACGTGTACGCGGGATGCCCTGACCGTTCGAGCTGCGCGATGCGCTCCTCCCGTCCGGCCCTGGCACCGCGCAGGATGCCGAGCGCCTCGGCGGGGGTGAGCGCGTCTTCCAGGTAGCGGAAGTCGACCAGGGCGACGATCTCCTCCGGCGTCATGTCGGCGAGCAGCCGCCAGACCGGCTTGCCCGCCACCTTGGCCGCGAGGTCCCACGCGGCGTTGACGACCGCGCCGATCGCCATGTGCATGACGCCCTTCTCCGGGCCGAGCCACCGGAGCTGGCTGTCGCCGATCATGGCGGCGCTGAACCCGCCGAGGTCACCGGCGATGTCGGTGACGTACTTGCCGACGACGTGCCGCCGCAGGGCCGCGACCGCGGTCACCATCACCTCGTTACCTCGCCCGATGGTGAAGCACAGCGCGTGCCCCTCCAGGCCGGGCGCGTCGGTGCGCAGGACCGCGTACGCCGCCGAGTAGTCCGGGTCGGGGTTCATCGCGTCGGACCCGTCGTGCTCGAGCGAGGTCGGGAAGCGGACGTCGTAACAGTCGAGCGCGACGATTCTGCCGCCTGCCCGGCCGTCCACGGCACCGGGCGCCGCCGGGATCGTCACGGGCTCTTCTGGCTGCACGTGCGTCACTTGCGCTCCTTGGGCAACAAACATCGGACCTATTGATCGGATGTTTGCACGCGAAGTCCCCCTCGGCAAGAGTCAATGGATGGAGATTTGAACTCATTCATCGGATCATCCGGGGCCCATCTCTGCAAGTTGATATCCGCGTTTAAAGACTTGACTTTCTAAACTAATGACTTGAATACTTAAACCATGAGATCTAAGCCCCTGATCCTCGTGGCGCTGCTCCTCGCGGCGTTCCTCGTCAACCTCGACACGACCCTGGTGAACGTCGCGCTGCCCGCCCTGACGCGGGAGCTGCACGCCACCACGACCCAGCTGCAATGGGTCGTCGACGCCTACAACCTCGTCTTCGCCGCGCTGCTGCTGACCTTCGGCAGCCTGTCCGACCGGTTCGGCCGCAAGGGCATGCTGCTGGCGGGCCTCGCCGTCGTGGGGGCCGCGAGCCTGGCCGGCGGGTTCACGACCAGCGCGGCCCAGCTGATCGCGGCCAGGACCGTCATGGGCCTCGGCGCGGCCATGGCGTTCCCCGCGACGCTCTCGCTGCTCACCAACGTCTTCACGGAGCGGCGGGAACGGGCCCGCGCGATCGGCCTGTGGGGCGCGGTCGCCGGCGTCGCCATCGCGCTCGGGCCGATCGTCGGCGGCTGGCTGCTCGCGCACTTCAGCTGGGGCAGCATCTTCATCGCGATGGCACCCGTCGCGGCGGTCGCCATGGCGGGCGCGGCCGTCGCCGTTCCCGCGTCGAAGAGCCCGGAGGCGGCGCGTCCCGACGTTCCCGGTCTCGTGCTGTCGTCGGCGACGATGGCACTGCTTGTCTTCACGATCATCGAGGCGCCCGGCTACGGGTGGACCGCCGCCCGCAGCATGGCCGGCTTCGCCGTCTCCGCGGTGCTGCTCGCGGCGTTCATCGCGGCCGAGCGGCGTGCCGCGCACCCGATGCTCGACGTGCGGATCTTCCGCGACCGGCGGTTCAGCGCGGCGAGCGCAGCGGTCACGGTGTCGTTCTTCACCCTGCTCGGCTTCATCTTCCTGATGACGCAGTACTTCCAGTTCGTCCGCGGTTACAGCGCCCTGTCCGCCGGGGTCCGGCTGCTGCCGGTGGCCATGTCGGTGGCGGTGGGGTCGGTCGTCGGCACCCAGCTTGCCGTGCGGGCGGGGAACAAGCTCATCGTGACGATCGGGCTTGTCGCGATGGCCGCGTTCTACGGGTGGGTCGCGGCGACGACAAGCGCGACGCTCAGCTACGGCGTTATCGCCGTCCAGATGGTCCTGTACGGACTTGGCATGGGCCTGTCCTCTGGGCCCGCCACCGAGTCGATCATGGGGACCATCTCGCGGAGCAGGGCGGGCGTCGGCTCGGCCGTGAACGACGCCACCCGGCTCATCGGCGGCACGCTCGGCGTCGCCGTGATCGGCAGCGTCTACGCCTCCGCTTACGGGTCGCGGCTCACCGCGACCACGCCGGCCGGCGTGCCCGGCCAAGTCGCGGCGCTGGCGCACCAGTCGGTCGGCGCGGCCTACGCGGCGGCCGGCGGGGTCGCGAGCCTCGGC
>JAWWPV010000243.1:0-3911 GCA_033854775.1 Trebonia sp. | reverse complement strand
CGGCCTGGGCCGACGACAACGAGACGGCCAGCGTCGGCGAGCTGCTCGGCCGCAGCTTCGCGGCCTTCGGCCCAATGACCGGGCAGTAAGTCAGGTCAACGGGTCCCGCAGGTGGTCGGCGTGGGTCGCCCGTCGTCAGCTCGTACTGCGCGGCATCTAGCTGCGCCGCCTGCGGATCGCCGCTCGCGACGAAGACCGGCCGTCAGCCCGGCTGGAGCGTCGCCCCGCCGCCCATCCCCGGCGCGCCGGGCAACTCGCCAAGCCCGTCCACGCCTTGGCGACCCACGCGGCATAACCAGGATGAAAAGGCTCATTACCTGGCCCTGCACCCCAGCCCGGTCGCCGCTCGCACGGCAGAAGACTCCTCCTGCAGCGTCTCCCAGCGCTTCCGCTCGGCCGGTGCGTCTGAGTCACGGACGTCCAGGAATATCGCCCTCCTGACCCTGCATGTAGATCGGGGTCTGGACTCGCAGGCCCTGCCGCGACCCCGGCATGGACACAACCCCAAACCTCAGCCCGCCGGACGGTGCGAAGGGTCCGACAAACGACGATGCTACGTTTTTTGAGACCGGTCCGACCCTCGACGCCACCCTCCACCAGTTCAAGGAATCCCTCCATGAGTGCCCATGACGTTCACGTAATGCAGCAGGCGGTGCTGCGATTCCTTGGCTCGCTCGGCACAGAGCAGAAGGTCGCGGCGATGGCGGCGTTCGGCTCACCCGAGCGCACCAAATGGTCCTATTTGTCGGGCCCCCGTCCGGGGCTGCCGCTGGTCGCGATGACCTCCAGGCAGCAAGAGCTGGCACTTGCCCTTCTTGGCACCAGCTGCGGCATGGCCGGTGCGCGCACGGCGAGAGGCGTCATCGAGCTCGAGCGCGTCCGGCGCCGGCTGGTGACCGGCGTCAACGAACTCGACGGCGACCGGTACTGGTTTGGAGTGTTCGGCGAGCCGGGAGGAGCGGGCCCATGGGCATGGCAAGTCAACGGCCACCACCTCGCGGTGCACATCACGGTCGTGGACGACTCGATCGCCGTCACGCCGAGCTTCCTGGGCGCCGAGCCGGCCACGGTTCTGTCCGGACCGCACCGAGGTCTGCGGCTGCTCGTCGACGAGGAGGAAATGGGGCGGGCTCTGCTTGCCAAACTCGCGCCGCACCAGCGATCGATTGCGATGACCAGCAATGTGGCCCCCGACGACATCCTCACCCGCAACGATCCCGTGGCCGACCTCGACCGCATTCCCCGTGGGCTGTCCTACGCAGACATGTCGACGCCCGCGAAGGATCTGCTTGAACGGCTGGTTCACCGCTATTTCGACCGCGCCCCAGGCTGGCATGGCGAGAGCTGCTGGAGGGACGCGCTCGATGCTGGTCTCGACAAGGTGATGTTCGCGTGGGCGGGATCCGACCAGCGAGGGCGGGGCCACTACTACTGCGTCGCCGGGCCCACGTTCCTGCTGGAGTACGACAACACTCAGGACGACGCCAACCACATCCACTCCGTATGGCGCGACCTGCGTAATGACTGGGGCGAGGACCTGCTCGCCCGGCACTACGCCGACCATCACTGACCGCTCACGCCCGGCCGCGGACCTGGTGGGAAAACAGGGCCCGCGCTACCGCATGATCCCGGACGTCAAAGACTCAGGTAACGAACCTACAGCCGCGTATGTCACGAGTTAACGGCCCTTGAGCAGCAACCGAACGGCCAGGATTATCGGGTCCAGGCCCGCATCACGATGGCGGCCGGGTTCCGGCGCCAGCCGGAGATCCTAGCCAGCCTGCTCGCTTGACGAAAACAATGATTGAGTGCACACTCACAGATATGACACCGGCACCGGTATCGCGGGAGCGCCTGAGCCCCCGCGTCCTTTCCACCGCCGACGAGCGGCGCGAAGAGATCCTGCGTGCCGCCATGAAGGTGATGGGCACCCGCGGCCTGTACGGCACGCCCACCCTGGAGATAGCGCACGCGGCGGGCATCTCGCAGGCGTACGTGTTCCGGCTGTTCCCGACGAAGCTCGGCCTGTTCCTCGCGGTGGTGGAGCGCAGTTTCCAGCAGATCCACGACGACCTCGAGCGGGCCGGGCGGGCGGCGCCGGCCGCCGGCGAGCCGACGCTCATGGCCATGGCCGAGGCGTACACCGCGCTGGTCGAGGACCCGGGGATCCTGCTCGTCCAGCTTCAGGCGCAGGCGGCGGCGGGCGAGCCCGAGGTACGGGACGCCCTACGCCGCGGTTTCGCCGGCCTGCTGGGCATGGTGGAGCGGGTGTCGGGGGCTTCCCCGCGGAGAGTCCAGCAGTTCTTCGCCCGCGGGATGCTCTGCAACGTGAGCGCGGCGATGCAGATCTACGGGCTTGACCAGCACTGGGCTCAGGTGCTCGTGAGCGCCGACGCGGAGAACAGCACCGCCTAAATCCTGGCCCCGGGCACACCGGCCACGACCCCAAACCGAAAACCCAGTCGCAAACAGTCCGTCCATAAAGTGAGTGACTAGTCACACCCTAATAATGAGTGACTGGTCACACATCAAGAGAGGAAGCGAGACCGATGACCACGACGACCACCGACCCGGTAGCCGGCCGGCATCTCCAGTCCCCCCGCAGCCCCAGATGGGTCCTGGCCATCACGTCCCTGGCCCTGTTCATGGCGACCCTGGATAACCTCGTCGTCACGATGGCGCTGCCCGCGATCCGGAGCAGCCTGCACGCGTCCGTCCAGTCGCTGGAGTGGACAGTCAACGCCTACACACTCACGTTCGCGGTGCTGCTCCTCACCGGGGCCGCGCTCGGCGACCGCTTCGGACGCCGCCGGATGTTCGTCATCGGGCTGGCGGTCTTCACCGCGGCCAGCGCCGCCGCGGCCCTGTCCCCCGACACCGGCATGCTCATCGCGGCCCGCGCGGTGCAAGGCGCGGGCGCGGCGATCGTGCTGCCGCTGACACTGACGCTGCTGTCCGAGGCGACGCCGCCACAGCGGCGCGGCATGGCGCTGGGCATCTGGAGCGGCGTCAGCGGGCTCGGTGTCGCGATCGGGCCACTCGCGGGCGGCGCCGTCGTGCAGGGCCTCGACTGGCACTGGATCTTCTGGATCAACGTCCCGGTGGGCGTCATCCTGCTTCCGCTGGCCCGCAAGCGGCTCGCCGAGTCACGCGGACCGTCCCGGCAGCTCGACATCCCCGGCCTCACGCTGGCCGGCGCGGGGCTGCTCGGCGCCACCTACGCCGTGATCCGCGGCCAGGAACTGGGCTGGACGTCCGCCGCGATCCTGGCGCCGATGGCCGCCGGGGTCGCGGGTCTCGCGGCATTCACCTGGTGGGAGGCGAAGAGCAGCGCACCGATGCTGCCCATGCGCTTCTTCAGGTCCCGCGCGTTCTCGGCCGCCAACGCGGTCTCCCTGGTGATGTACTTCGGGGTGTTCGGGTCGATCTTCCTGCTGGCCCAGTTCCTGCAGACCGCGCAGGGCTACTCGCCGCTCGCGGCCGGCCTGCGTACGCTGCCGTGGACGGCGATGCCGATCATCGTCGCGCCGTTCGCGGGCATCCTCAGCGACCGGATCGGCAGCCGCCCGCTGCTGGCCGCGGGGCTGGCGCTGCAGGCCACGGCGATCGCATGGCTCGCGGTGATCCTCTCGCCCGGCGTGTCCTACACCCTGCTCGTGGTCCCGTTCGCGCTGGCCGGGACGGGCATGGCCCTGGTCTTCGCGCCTGCCTCCAACGCGGTCCTCGCCTCGGTCGCGCCGACCGAGGCCGGCCAGGCGTCCGGAGCCACGAACGCCATCAGGGAGCTCGGCGGCGTCCTTGGCATCGCCATCCTCGCCTCGGTGTTCAGCGCGCACGGCTCCTACGCAACGCCATCGTCGTTCGCGGCCGGGCTGACCGCCGCGCTCCCGGTTGGCGCGGCGTTCCTCGCC
>JAWWPV010000242.1:0-3391 GCA_033854775.1 Trebonia sp. | reverse complement strand
TGCTGACCCAGTGGTACTTCAAGATCACCGAGTACGCCGACCGGCTGCTGGCGGACGCCGCCGCGCTGGAGGGCAACTGGCCGGACCGGGTGCTGACGATGCAGCGCAACTGGATCGGCCGGTCGACGGGGGCCGACGTTGACTTCTTCGTGGAAGGCCGCGCCGAGCCGGTCACCGTCTACACGACCCGCCCCGACACGCTGTTCGGTGCGACGTTCATGGTGGTGGCGGCCGACTCCGCGCTGGCGGCCGAGCTGTGCACCGATGAGCAGCGAGCCGAGTTCGACGCGTACGTGGCGCAGGTGCGCAGGCTGACCGACGTCGAGCGGCAGGAGACGGACCGGGAGAAGACCGGCGTGTTCCTGGGCGTGTACGCGGTCAACCCGGTGAACGGCGAGCGGATCCCGATGTGGGCGGCGGACTACGTGCTGCCGGACTACGGTACCGGGGCGATCATGGCGGTGCCCGCGCACGACCAGCGCGACCTGGACTTCGCGCTGAAGTTCGCGCTGCCGGTCCGGGTCGTCGTCGCCGCGGACCAGCCGGACCCGGCGGCCACCGGGGTGGCGACCCCGGGTGACGGCGTGCTGGTGAACTCCGGGCCGCTAGACGGGCTGTCCAAGAGCGAAGCGATCGGCCGGATCATCGAGACCCTGGCGGGCAACGGCCTGGGCAGGGCGGCCGTGAACTACCGGCTGCGCGACTGGCTGCTGTCCAGGCAGCGGTTCTGGGGCACCCCGATCCCAATCATCCACTGCCCGTCGTGCGGGGAGGTGCCGGTCCCCGAGGACCAGCTGCCGGTCGAACTGCCCGACCTGCGCGGCGCTGACCTGGCGCCCAAGGGCGTATCGCCGCTGGCGGCGGCCACCGACTGGGTGAACGTGGAGTGCCCGAAGTGCGGCGGCCCGGCACTGCGGGACACCGACACGATGGACACCTTCGTCGACTCGTCGTGGTACCAGTTCCGGTACTGCTCGCCGCATTACAACGGCGGGCCGTTCCGGCAGGAGGACGTCGAGCGCTGGGCACCCGTGGACCTGTACGTGGGCGGTGTCGAGCACGCCATCCTGCACCTGCTGTACGCGCGCTTCTTTACCAAGGTCCTCCAGGACATGGGGCTGGTGTCGTTCGGCGAGCCGTTCACCCGGCTGATGAACCAGGGTCAGGTGCTGAACGGCGGCAAGGCGATGTCCAAGTCGCTGGGCAACGGGGTCAACCTGGGCGACCAGATCGGGCTGTACGGCGTCGACGCCATCCGGCTGACGATGATCTTCGCGTCCCCGCCGCAGGATGACATCGACTGGGCGGACGTGAACCCGGATGCGATGGTCAAGTTCCTTGGGCGCGTGTGGCGAATCGCGGCCGAGGTGGCCGCGGCCGGGCCGGCGGCCCGTGAGTTTGACGAAGGTGACCGGGGACTGAGGCGTGTCACCCACCGGGTCATCGACGAGGTCACCCGCCAGGTGGAGAACTTCCATCTGAACGTCGCCGTGGCCCGGCTGATGGAGCTGGTCAGCGCGACCCGCAAGGCGATCGACTCGGGCCCTGGCGCCGCCGACCCGGCGGTGCGGGAAGCCGCTGAGGACCTGGCGCTGATGCTGTCGCTGTTCGCCCCTTACACGGCAGAGGAGTGCTGGGAAGCGCTGGGTGGCCCGGCGGGGCCGGCCGGTATCCCGTCCGTGGCCAGGGCTTCCTGGCCGGCCGCGGACGGGGCTCTCCTGGTTCACGAGACGGTCACCTGCGTGGTTCAGGTGAACGGGAAAGTCCGCGACCGGCTGGAGGTATCTCCGGACATCGCGGAGGCCGAGCTGCGCGACCTGGCACTGGCCGCCCCCGGGATAACCCGCGCGCTGGCGGGGCAAGAGATCAAGCGGGTGGTAGTCCGTCCACCGAAGCTAGTGAACATCGTCGCGGGATAACCGCGGCAAAACGCGCCCCCGGCTGGTGCTCAGCCTGATAACCAGCGAAGCTCGCAGCCGGGGGGCCAGGGCGTCCGTAAGACCCTCCGGAGGACCGCAACCACCTTGCCCAGGATGGTGGAGTCGTCGCCGAGGATCGGCGTGAAGGCCGGGTTGTGCGGCATTAGCCACACGTGGCCGTCGCTCTGCTTAAGCGTCTTCACGGTGGCCTCGCCATCGATCATGGCCGCGACGATCTCGCCGTTCTCCGCGTCCTCCTGCTGGCGGATGACCACCCAGTCCCCGTCCGCGATGGCCGCGTTGATCATCGAGTCGCCGGCGACCTTCAGCATGAACAGGCTGCCCTCGCCGACGAGTTGCCTGGGGAGCGGGAAGATGTCCTCAACCTGCTGATCGGCGGTGATCGGGACACCGGCCGCGATCCGGCCGACAAGGGGCACGTAGGTGGCCTCCTGCGACGCGATGTCCATGCCGTCGGCGCCGATCTCGACCTCGGCGCTGCCGTTGGCGCTCTGCTCCGGGCGGACGGCGGGGTGGCCGGGCAGCCGGACCTCTACCGTGCGCGGACGGCCCACATCACGGTGCAGGTAGCCCTTCCGCTGCAGCGTCGAAAGCTGGTAAGAAACGCTCGACGTGCTGGTCAGGCCGACCGCCTCGCCAATCTCCCGCATCGACGGCGGGTACCCGCGCTTCTGCACAGAATCCCTGATGACCTGAAGGACCTTGCGCTGCCGCCAGGTGAGGACGTGGTCCGGGTCTGGCTTATCAGGCGTCTCAGGGATCACAAGGGGAACGCTGCCCTTGGGCTTGCGGCCCGGCCTGCCCTTGGGGCGGACTGGTGCGTCCGCGATTTCGGGAGAGCCGTGGCCTGTGGTGTCGTCCATCGGATGAACCTCCGATTCTTGGTTTGTCGCTTACGGATACGAGCCTAGTCGCAAATTGCGATATCACCAAACATCTGTTCGACGTGTCTCTTGATTGTCGGGGCCGCGCGGTACAAAGATGGCAGTGGCGCGTTCGATCGAACTGTGTCTCGATCGAACTCGTGTACCATCGAATGGACGTTTGATGAAGGAGGTAGACATGGTGACGATGGCTACTAAGAGTCCCATAGTGACCATGAATCACGGGCGGGTGACGGGGGGTGAAAGGCCCATTCGAACGCAAGTGGCCGTTCCGCCCGCCCGGCTCACCCGGCGCGGGCGCGTGGTGGTGGCCGGCGTGTCGGCGCTTTTGATCGGCGCGCTGTCCGTGGGATTCGCGACCGCGGCGCAGGCCACGCGGACCGGGGCGGGGTCGCCAGGCAGGTACGTCGCCAAGGTGACGGTCCTGCCGGGGCAGAGCCTGTGGTCCCTGGCGGAGGCGTCCGACCCGAACGCCGACACCCGATTGATCATCCAGCAGATCCAGCAGCTGAACTCGATGAGCGGGGATCAGGTCCAGCCCGGTGAGGTCCTGTGGGTCCCGCGCGA
>JAWWPV010000241.1:0-23852 GCA_033854775.1 Trebonia sp. | reverse complement strand
CGGGGGCACCGGCCCGACGACAACCTGTCGGGGAAGGTGCGCCCATGACGACGCCTGCCGGGGCCGGCCTAGCCGGGATCAACCACATCGTGGTCCTCATGCTGGAGAACCGCTCGTTCGATCACATGCTCGGCTACCTGTACGCGGACGCGGGCAACGCGTCGCCGGCGGGCCAGCCGTTCGAGGGGCTGACGGGGAACGAGTCCAACCCGGACGCCAACGGCAACCCGGTGAACGTCTACCAGATCACGCCGTCCACGCCGAACGCCTACTTCATGCCGGGCGCCGACCCAGGCGAGGGCTACAAGGCGACCAACGACCAGCTCTGGGGCTCGGACACCGCCCCGGCGTCCGGCACGGCCGCGACCATGCAGGGGTTCGTCAAGGACTTCGCCTACTCGATCGGCTGGGAGACCACCGACAAGTGGACGATCGTCGCAGGCACCACGGCCGAGGCGATCATGGGCTGCTTCACCCCGCAGGCGCTGCCGGTCCTGTCGGCGCTGGCCAAGGGCTACGCCGTGTGCGACCACTGGTTCGCCTCCGCGCCGACCGAGACCCTGCCGAACCGCGCGTTCGCCCTGGCGGGCACCAGCCAGGGGCACATGGACGACACCACGAAGACGTACACCTGCCCGTCCATCTTCGGCACGCTCACCACCGCGGCGGTGAGCTGGATGGTCTTCGGGTACAACGCGCAGCCGCTGACCAAGGCGGACTTCCCCGACATCACCGGCGCGGACCCGTCACACTTCGGCCGGTTCAAGGACTTCCAGGCCGCCGCGGCGGCCGGCACGCTGCCCGCGTTCACGTTCCTCGAGCCGAGCTGGTCCTCCACCGGCAACAGCCAGCACCCCAACTACGACGTGGCACTCGGCGAGCAGCTCATCCACGACACCTACGAGGCGCTGCGGTCGGGTCCCGGCTGGGAACAGACGCTGTTCGTGCTCACCTACGACGAGCACGGCGGCTGCTACGACCACGTGCCGCCGCCGTGGGGCGCGACCCCGCCGGACAACACGGCGGGCGAGTTCGGCTTCGGCTTCGACCGCTTCGGCGTGCGGGTCCCGACGCTGCTCATCTCCCCGCTGATCGCCCCGGGCACCGTCTACCGGGTGCCGGCCGGGTCGACGCCGCTCGACCACACCTCCGTCCTGAAGACGGTTGAGCAGCGCTGGAACCTGCGGCCGCTCACGGCCCGCGACGCGGCCGCCCCCGGCTTCGGTGACGTCCTCACGCTGACGACACCGCGCACCGACGACGTCCTCGCAGGCGTCACCGTCCCGGTCTCCGGCACCGCGGGCCCGTCCGCCGGCCAGGTCTCCCACCTGGAAGCGATCCGCGAGGAGCTCTACGCCCGCTACCTCCCGGCCGCCGCCCCGGCCGCCCCCGCCGCGCCGGGACCCGCCCCCGTCATCCAGGACCCGGACCAGCGCCCGGCCTGAGGCCACGCCGCCGGCTGACCCAGTCGGCGGAGGAGAGTCACCCCGCGCCCGTTCGGGATAAAGATCTTGATTGTCCCGAACGGACGCGTGGCTTCGCCTGAGCGGGACGGGACTCAGGCTGGGGAACGCCGGGTCATGACTAGCAATGGTCACGCGAGCGCCGGAACCCGTCATTTGCCGATAGGTGGCATACGGCTTGGTGATTTCCGCCGCAGGGCGGCGCCTTGTTACTGTCCGTGGATGGGCAGGCTCGATGGCAAGGTAGCGCTGATCAGCGGGACTGCGCGCGGCATGGGCCGCGCGGCGGCGCTTGAGTTCGCGGCGCAGGGGGCGGCGGTCTTCGGGTGCGACCTGGACGAGGCGGCGAGCGACGAGACCGTCGCCATGGTCACCAAGGCCGGCGGAGCGATGGCGGCCACGGCGCCGGTGAACCTGAGCGGCGCAGAGGGCGCGCGGGCCTGGGTGGACGCCGCGGTCGACCGGTACGGCGGCGTGGACATCCTGTATAACAACGCTTCCGCGCTGCGCAACGGCCCGCTCATGGAGCTCCTCGACGAGGACTGGCACTTCACGATCAAGAACGAGCTCGACATCGTCTGGTTCTCGGTGCGCGCGGCCTGGCCGGAACTGGTCAGGCGGGGCGGCGGGTCGATCATCAACGTCGCCTCGATCGCCGCCAGGCTTGGCGCGCGGTTCGTCGGCCAGGTGCCGCACGGATCAGCCAAGGGCGGCGTGCTCGCCATGACCAAGCATCTGTGCGCGGCCGGCGGCCCGCTCGGGATCAGGGCGAACGCGATCCTGCCCGGGCTGATCTACACCCCGGAGACCGCCCGCTTCATCGACGATCCCGAAGGCCCGCTTCCGTCCATCCTCGCGAAGATCCCGCTCGGCCGGTACGGGCACGCGCACGAGGTCGCGTCGCTCGCCGCGTTCCTTGCCAGCGACGACGCGGCCTTCATCACGGGCGCCGAGATCGCCATCGACGGCGGCGACGGATCGGTGGCGGCCTAACATGCGATTCGCGCGATACGTTTTCAACGGGGCGGCTCACGCCGGCGTGCTCGGCCCTGGTGAGCTGCTGCACGAGCTCGCGCCTGCGGAGACCGTCGAGGCGCTGATCTCGCGCGGCGGGCTTGCCGCGCTGCTCGACGCCGGGGCGGCGACGCTTGACGCGGCGCCAGGGCCAGCGGCGACGGACGTGCGGCTGCTCGCGCCGCTGCTCCCGGCCTCGATCCGCGACTCGGTCTCCTTCGAGGCGCACATCGAGGGCGCCCGCAGGTCGCAGGAGGGCGCGACCGACCCGGTGCCCGAGCGCTGGTACGCGGCGCCGTGCTTCTACTTCACCAACCCGCATGCGTGCGTCGGCGCCTTCGACGACGTGGAGCGCTTTCCCGGGTCGCGCGTGTTTGACCTGGAATGCGAGGTCGGCGTTGTTTACGGGGCGCACGGAAGGAACCTGACGCCGCAAGAGGCGGCACCCGGAATTATCGGGTACACGATATTCAACGACTGGTCGGCGCGAGACATTCAGCGGCTAGAGGGTCAGCTTCCCTTCGGCTTTTTCAAGGGAAAGGACGGCGCGCACACGGTCGGCCCCTACCTGGTCACCGCCGACGAGCTTGAGCAGTACCGGACCGCCGACGGCTTCCTCGACCTGACCATGCGCGCGTTCATCAACGGCGAGCTGCTCGGCGAGGACTCGCTCGCCAACATGGCCTGGACCTTCGACGAGCTGATCAGCTACGCCTCGCGCGGCGCGGCGGTAGGCCCGGGGGACCTGCTCGCTTCTGGCACCTGTCACCGCGGCTGCCTGACGGAGATCTGGGGCCGGGCCGGCGAGCGGGTGCCCCCGCCGCTCGTGCCTGGCGACGTCGTCACCCTGGAGGTCGAGGGGCTCGGCATGGTGCGGAACCGGGTGGTCGAGCCAGAGCCGTGCCCGCCGATCCCGCCCGCCAGGCGCGGCCAGCCCCGCGGGCCCCGGCACTGAGGTTTCTCCGGCTCCACCTAGCGTCCGGCTCTGGCGAGGGCGTCGACGATGGACTTGGTGCCGCCGTGGGACGTGTGCCCGCCGTCGACCGGGATCTCCGCGCCAGTGATGTAGGAGGCGCGTCCTGACAGCAGGAACATGACGAGCTCGGCCACCTCCTCGGCGCGTCCCTCCCGGCCGAGCAGCGTCTGCTCCACGGTGGCGCGCAGGAAAACCGGGTCGGCGCCCGCCGAGATCGGGGTGTCGATCGGGCCGGGATGCACCGCGTTCACCCGAATGCCGCGCGGCGCGAGCTCGAGTGCGGCGACTTTCGTCAGGCCGCGAAGGCCCCACTTCGAGACGGTGTACGCCAGCGCGTGGTGGGCGGTGAGCCCAGCGATAGAGCCGATGTTGACGATGGCGGCGCCGTCGTCGGCCGGCATCAGCGGCACCAGCGTCCGCATGCCAAGCATGGTGCCGGTCAGGTTGATCGCGAGGACCCGGTCCCAGCCGTCCAGGTCCATGTCGAGCAGGCGCGCACGGTAGGGCACGGCCGCGTTGTTGACCAGGCCGTTCACCGCGCCGCCATCGGCCGCGACGTGCGCCGCGAGGTCCGCCCACTGCGATTCGCTCGACACGTCGAGCGGCCTGTACTCCATCGTGCCTGGTCCGGCGGCCGTTAGCCGCTCCGCGAGCGCCTTGCCCTCGTCGTCGAGTATGTCCGCGCCGATCACCCTGGCACCCTCACGGACTCCGATCTCCGCCTCCGCGGCCCCCTGGCCGCGCGCGGCACCGGTGATGACGATCGTCCGGCCAGCGAATCCGTAATCCATGACGCGTACCTCCGCGGTCAGATTCAGGCGCCCGGGCCCGGAGCGTGCATGGGGTCGTGCAGCAGGCCGCCGAGCACGCCCTCGCCGAGCGTGTCGAGCAGGTCAGGCGTGAACGCGCCATCGATGAGGATGAACGCCATCCGCGCGACGCGACCGCTCCTATTCTCCCAGCGGTGGGCCGTGCCACGCTGCACGACGACATTGCCGGGACGGAGCGTGGTCTCGCTGTCGCCGAGCACGAGCACGACCTCGCCTTCGAGCACGATCCCGTAGTCCACGGACTGCGTGCGGTGCATAGGGGAGACGACGCCCGGCGGGAACTCATTGATCCGGATCTTGGTACCGTTCGGCGCCGGCGGCACGGTCAGCGCGCGAGGCGTCGGATCGGGCTCGGCCGCGCCGATCGGGGCGGGCATCGCGTCGGTTGACCAGATCTCGTAGAACATCGCACCGTCGGGCGCGGTGCGGACCACGGGTACCGGTCCTTCGTCGGCGAAGACGGAGACGCCGCGCTGGTCGTGGCCTGTCACGACCCGGCGAGGAATAGTCGGCATGCGGGAACTCCGGGCTCGTTCATGGGCGGCTGATTTTGATTCGCTCTTTATCCGCGATTCATCTCAGCACGCTCGCGGCCCTCGGTCACCACGGCGACGATCCGGTCTTCTGATGCCTGGTATGCGCCGAAGGGATTTCTAGGCGCGGGTGCCAACCGCCAGCGGCTGGGCCTGGCGGGCCATGGCGAACTCGCCCGCCACCGGGGGCAGGGACGCCGCGGCCTCCGTCAGGGTGCGGCGCAGCCAGGCGTGCTCTGACGTGGTGGCGCGGTCGGGATGCCACCAGAGCGTCTCGATCAGCTCCACCCGGCCGAACGGCGGCTCCACCACCGTCAGGCCAAGTGGCACGGCGACCCGCTGGGCCAGCCGCTCGGGGATGGCGGTGACCAGGTCGGTTCCCGCGACGAGGAAGGGCAGCGGCAGGAACCCGACGGTGATCACCTGGACCTGGCGCCTGATGGAAAGTTCGTCCATGACCCGGTCGGCGGGGCTGATGTGGGTGCGACCGCAGGAGCGCGCGGCGTGCGGCAGCGCCGCCAGGTCGTCGCGGGTCAGCCGCCCGTCCCGAAGCCGCGAGTTGGCCGGGTCGACCACGCAGACGAAGCGGTCGCGGAACAGCGGTTCCTGCGAGCCGGGGAACCCGAAGCCGAGCGGGCCGATCAGCGCGTCGCAGTTCCGCAGCCCGTGCTCCGACTCGTGCATGTCGTCGGGGATTGAGTCGAAGTCAAACCGGATGCCGGGCGCGACCGCGGCCACCCGGCGGAGCAGCGGCTCGGCGAGCACCGTGATGGCGTAGTCGGTCGCGTTGATGCGGAACGCGTGCGTGCTGGTGGCCGGGTCGAACCGGCGGCCGGTGTCGAGCGTGAGCTCCACGCACTGCAGCGTCTGCTGCACGGAGGGGACCAGGGCCCTGGCGAACGGGGTGAGCTCGTAGTCGCGGCCGACCCGGACGAGAAGCTCGTCCTGATAGTGGCGGCGGAGCCTGGCAAGCGCGGTGGACATGGTCGGCTGGCTCTTGCCTATCTTCGCGCCTGCCTTGGTCACGTTGCCCTCCTCAAGGAGCGCCTTGAGCGCGACCATGAGGTTGAGGTCGGTCCCGCCAAGAGACATGCTGGCTCCGTCCACCGTAACGTCGTCGTTGACACACCATGGTCATCGACAAAGCCGCAGGCCGTCACCTCCTTGTTGCAGCATTGTTACCTTCTGGCTGGGCTCGGGTTGGCGGTGGCGCGCGTCGGCGCTAGCCTCCAGGTCGAGACGCTGGATCAAAATCCGGATATCTAACGGGCCCGTGGCGTTGCGAGGGAGGCCCATGACCGACGACCCAGAGATAGACCTCAACCTGCTGCTCGCGCTTGGCGCGCTCCTTGAGGACAGAAACCTGACAAGGGCCGGGGAGCGGATCGGGATGAGCCAGCCCGCGATGAGCGCCGCGCTCGCGCGGCTGCGCCGCCACTACGGTGATGAGCTGCTCGAACGGGAGGGGCGCGGGTACCGCCGCACCGTATTCGCCGAGCAGCTCCTGCCCACGGTGCGTGAGGCGCTGCGCCAGCTTGAGGCCACCACGCAGCGCTCGCCCCGGTTCGACCCGGCCGACTCCGATCGCGAGTTCTCCATCGCCGCCTCGGACTACACGGTGTCGATCCTCGCCGATCCGCTGCTGCGCCTTGTTAAGCAGGCAGCGCCGCGGATCAGGCTGCACCTGCACTCGCTCCCACCGGGCCTGTCGTCGTCCACCCAGGTCCTGGCCATGTACGACCTGCTGATCGGACCGGTCGGCTTCGATTTTCCCGGCCGGCACAGGGAGCTGTTCCGCGACCGCCTGGTGTGCGTCGTCGACCCGGTCGCCTCCCGGCTGACCGGCGCCGCGCTCAGCATGGAGGACCTCGTCCGGCTGCCGCACGCCGAGCCCGCCTTCGGCCCTGGCGTGCCCACCCCGGTGGACCGGGTGCTTGAGGAGCGCGGGATCAGGCGGCAGGTCCGTGTCACCGTGTTCGGCTGGCTCTCCGTGCCATTCGTTCTCGTCGGGACCGAGATGGTCGCGATCATGCCGGAACGGATGGCGCAGCTGGCCATCCGCAGTGTTCCGCTGGCCATCCTCGAGCCGCCGTTCGGCCTCGTGGAGCTGGTGGAGGCCGCCTACTGGCATCCGAGCCGTACCGATGACCCGGCGATCCGCTGGCTACTGAAGACCCTCCAGGCAGCCGCCCGCGGACTCTTAACCAGCGGGTTGGGGTTCAAGTCCCTCGCGGCGCACCAGTTATGACCTGGGGTTTCATCGCTCCAGGTATTTTTTAGTGCGCCGGGAGTCCCCTCTGCCGATGCCATCACGCAGCGTGAGACCTGCTGTACTAAGTATCTCCGATGTCCAGGACGATCAGCTACCCTCGTTACAAACGTTTGCAGCATCGTCCGCAATATTGCGGGAGGTACCGTGGCCGAAAACCTGGGGATTCGTTACCTTGGTGCTGCGCGGCTGGCAGTGCCAGCCATCGGGCTGGGTTGTATGGCGCTCAGCGGCCTGTACGGTACCCCGGAGGAGACCGGTTCTTTGCGGCTGCTTGACCGGGCGCTGGAGCTGGGCTGCACCTTTCTCGACACCTCAGACGCCTACGGCCCGTTCACCAACGAGGAGTTGCTGGGACGGGCCCTGGCGGGGCGCCGGGACAAGGTCGTGCTGGCGACCAAGTTCGGCAACCTGCGCCGACCGGACGGTTCGTTCTTGCGGGTGAGCGGAGATCCCGCCTTCGTGCCGCAGGCCTGCGACGCGTCGCTGCAGCGGCTCGGCGTCGACTACATCGACCTGTACTACCTGCACCGGGTGGACCCGAAGGTCCCGATCGAGGATACCGTGGGCGCCATGGCCGAGCTGGTCGCGGCGGGCAAGGTCGGCCACCTGGCGCTGTCCGAGGCGGCGCCGGAGACGATCCGCCGGGCGCACGCCGTCCACCCCATCACGGCGCTGCAGACCGAGTACAGCGTGTGGTCGCGGGAGCCGGAGGCGGAGATCCTGCCCGTCGTGCGCGAGCTTGGCATCTCGTTCGTGGCGTACGCTCCGATTGGCCGCGGGTTCCTGGCCGGCCGGTTCACTGACCCCGCTGAGCTGGGGGCGACCGACATCAGGCGGCAGCATCCTCGTTTCCAGGGCGGCAACCTGCAGTCCAACGCCGCGGTCGCGGCCCGCCTGCGGGCCATCGCCGAGGCCAGGGAGATCACCCCGGCGCAGCTCGCGCTGGCCTGGCTGCTCGCGCAGGGCGAAGACATCGTCCCGATCCCTGGCACGGCCAGCATCGGGCATCTCGAGCAGAACGTCGCGTCCGCCGCCGTGCGGCTGACGGCGGCCGAGCTGGCCAGCATCGCCGACGCGTTCCCGCCCGGCGTGGCCGCTGGCGACCGGTACGCGGACATGAGCCTGCTGAACCGCTGAGCCGCACCGCCTGCAGCCGCCCGGCCAGGGCCAGATTAGGCGATCTCACCCAGCCGCTCGGCTAGCCAGTCGGCGGCCTGCGGCCGCCAGCGGTAGGTGAGGTTCATGCAGACGTGGTTGCCTTCCTCGAACATCCACAGGTCCGCGTGCGGCGCCTCCTGCGCCACTCGGATGGCCTGCTGCCAAGGGACGAGCCGGTCGCGCTTACCGAAGACGACGACCATGGGCTGGGTGAGCCGGCAGAGCACGCCTGCCAGGGTGATCCGGTTCGCGAACTCGTAAGTCGCCTCTGCCGTGGTGGTCCCGCTGTTGCGTGCGAAGGTCGCGAGGCTATGCGCTGGCCGGTCCCGGATCAGGGCGCCGTAGTCATACGGGCCGCCGGACACCACGACCGCCCGGATACGGGGCTCGAATGCGGCCGCCCGGGCGGCGTAGTACCCGCCCAGGCTGACTCCCAGCATCCCGACCCGCTCGCCGTCCAGGTCGTGGCGGGCGCACAGTACGTCCAGCGCCGCGGCGACCGGCGCCTCGAAATCCGGACGGATGGTGGCGGAATAACCGGTTTCTCCCTGGCCGGGGCCATCTAGCGAGAAGGTGGCCATTCCACGCGCCAGGAAGACGTTCTCGACCGCGAAGAACTCTTCCTTGGTGGAGTCCAGGCCCGCGATCAACACCACCAGCGGCGGCCGGCCCGCGCCCGGCGGGCGGCGCAGGTTGCCGACCATGGTGGTGCCGTCGAAGTCCAGTTCCACCCGTTCGGCGGTGGGGTCAAGCAGTCCGTGCGCGCGGGTCATGGCGGCCACCGCCCGGTCGGCCGCGTTGCGGTGTTTCTCCTGGTCAAGCATCCAAACGAACTTGGCGAAGTGGTAGCTGAGGGCGGCTTCGACCCAGGCCTGTCCCGCGGTCAGCGGCCGACCCGCTTCCTCTGCTTCGCGGGCGAGCTCAGCGTGCAGGTCGCCGTTGGCGCACCAGGCGTCCAGCCAGTCCGCCCACCGTTCGAGCGGTCCCGTCACCCGGGCGAAGTCGCACGGATCGACACCCTGGGCAGTAAACCGCGGACCCCAGTTGGCCACGGCCGAGGTGACCTCGGCATCTGGCACGGGCTGTCTCCTCCCGCTGACGACGATCCGGATCCCACACTACGACGTGGGCACGCGCGCCGCGGAACTGCTGATGGCCCTGGTGGCTGAGCCCAGCCGGAACCCCGAGACGGTGCTCCTCCGGTAAAGTCGTGGTGCGCGGTTCGACCGCTCCTCCGCCCCCCGGCGCATAGGCCCGCCACATGTCTGGCGACCCTGCTGCTTGACAAACGGTTGCAAACACCGTCGTCTGGTAGACGCCGCCAGTTGCAGGTGCTGGCGGCGGCAAACATCGGGCGATCTCGTAGACGCAGCTAAGGAGACGCCGGTCGTGGGCGTGAATCAACCGGGCCGTCATGGCGGGGCTCTCCTCGCGGGACTGCTGGCCGAGCACGGCGTCAGCCATGTGTTCGGGGTGCCGGGCGGCCAGACGCTGGCTCTCTACGACGCCATCCTGGACCGGGCGCCCGCCCTGACCCATGTGCTAGTGCGGGACGAGCGAACCGCGGCTTACGCGGCCGATGGCTACGCGCGGATGACCGGGCGAGTAGGGGTCTGCGACGCGACCGTGGGGCCTGGCGCGGCCAAGCTGCCCTCCGGCCTCGGCGAGGCCCTAGGCGCGTCGGTGCCAGTGATCGCTCTGGTCAGCGACCTGCCCACCCGGATGGCGGCACACCGCTACCGGTCCGCCGCCTCGCAGGCGTTGGATCAGGCGGCCCTGCTCGCACCGGTGACGAAGTGGCTGGCCAGCGTCCCGGACGCGGCCGCGATGCCGGGACTCGTCCGGCACGCGTTCCGGGAGGCGACCAGCGGCAGGCCGGGACCGGTCGCGCTGCTACTGCCGCAGGACATGCTCGACGCCCCCGCCGAGCCGGTGACACCCCGGGCGGCGTCGGCGCGCTTCGGTGCCTTCCCGGCTTTCCGCCCGGACCCCGAGCCCGCTGACGTCGCCGCCGTGGCGCAAGTGCTGCGCCAGGCGGCCCGGCCGTTCCTGCTGGCCGGCGGCGGGGTTGTGCATTCGGGCGCGGGACCGGCGGTCACCGCCCTGGCCACGCGTCTTTCCGCCGCGGTCGGAACCACCCTGACCGGCAAGGGCGCCATCGCCGAGGATCATCCGCTGAGCGTCGGGGTGACCGGCACCATGGGCACAAGCGCGGCCGCGGCGGCGCTGGCCGAGGCGGACGTCGTGCTGTTGGCTGGCACCAAGGCCAGCGGCGGCGCCACCTACGGGTGGACGCTGCCGCACGCCGGCCAGCAGGTCGTCCAGCTCGACATCGATCCGGCCGAGCTTGGCCGCGCGTTCGAGGTCGCGGCGGCCATGCTCGGGGACGCGCGGGCGGGCCTGACGGCGCTGCTGGCCGAGCTCGGCACCAGCGCTCAGGCCGCCGGCGTCGGCGTGACGGGGACCACCGGTCTGTACGAGCCCGACCGCAGCGCCTGGCGGGCCCGGCTGGCCGCGCTGACGGCCGGGTGGCGTACCGTCCGGGACACCGAGCGGGCCAGCGACGCCGTCCCGATCGCGCCCCAGCGGGTGCTGGCCGCGCTGGAGGAAGCGCTCGCGCCGGGCGACTGCCTCATCTGCGACGCGAGCCTGGCCAGTGGCTGGGGCGGCGTGTACTTCGAGCAGCGGCAGCTGGGCCGGCAGGTGCTATTCCCGCGGGGCCAGGCCGGGCTCGGCTACGCGCTGCCCGCGGCGATCGGCGCCGCCACCGCCGCGGCCACCGTCAGCGCGGGCGGTGCGGCCGCGGCCAGGACCGTGGTGCTGACCGGTGACGGGGCCCTCGGTTACGCGGTGGGGGAGCTGGCCACGGTCACCGAGCTGGGACTTCCCATCATCATCGTGGTCCTGAACAACCGCTCGCTGGGGTGGATCCGCTGGTACCGGCGGATTACCTTCGGTCGCGGCTTCGCCGACGACGACTACGCCGACGTGGCCTACGCCGACGTGGCCAGGGGATTCGGAATGCAGGGGGTGCGGGTCACCGACCCGGCCGAACTGGGTGCCGGCCTGGCATCCGCGCTTGGCCACGGTCGTCCCGCGCTTGTCGATGTGGTCACCGAGACATGGGAGACCCCGATCGGCGCCCACAGAAGCGCGGTCGCGCAGGGAGCGACCGCGGGATACGGAGGCTGAAGACCCATGCCGCGTCACCTTGATCGTCAGCTTGAGCGGCTGTCCCAGCCCGTGGCCGCGCAGCTGCTGGCCGCAAGCGGTACGGCGGTCGTCGCCGTCGGCAGCGTCGAGCAGCACGGCGGCCATCTGCCCCTAGGCACCGATGCGTTTGCCGCCCAGTCCATTGCCGAACGGGTCGCGTTCCGGCTGGACACGGCGGTCGCGCCGCTGGGCCCGTTGGGCGTGGCTCCCTATCATCTCCCGTGGCCGGGGTCGCTGTCGCTGTCACCGAGCACGCTGACGGCGATCCTGGTCGACGTGTGTGCGGCGCTGGCCCAGGCCGGAGTGTCCAGGGTTGTCCTGGTGAACTGGCACGAGGGTAACTCGCCCACGCTGCGGCTGGCCGCCGCCGAGGCGCAGCAGCGGCACGGCCTGCGGATTCTCATCGCTGAGACGCACGTCATCACCCATAGCCTGTATCCGGACGAGATGGAGTTCACGCACGCCGGGTCGATGGAGACCGCGGCCGTGCTGGCCTACGAGCCGGGCCTGGTCTCACTTGACCACCTCGTCGAGGCGAGTGACCTGGCGTCCGGCGAGACCGCCCACGAGCTGTTCCGGCAGCGCGACGTCTACCCTGTCCTGCAGGACTTCCATGACATTGCCCCGACCGGCTGGTACGGGCGGCCCGAGCGGGCCGAGGCGGGCCGGGCGGAGGAAATCGCCGAGGCGGTGGCCGATCATGTCGTGCGCCGGGTCAGGGAAATCTGGGCGCGGCTCGCTGACCGCGGCGATCCCGTCCCGGCGGCGCAGGTCCCGTCCGGGCGCGATGGGCCGAGCGCCGTCCCCGCGAAGGCGCGGCGATGACCGGCCGCTCCGTTCCGGCCGAGATGGACGCGGCCCTGCTGCACGGGTTCGGCGAGCTCACCGTGCAGCGGGTGCCGGTGCCTGTGCCCGGGGAGGGCGAGGTGCTGTGCCGGGTGCTGGCCTGCGGGATCTGCGGCACCGACCTGAAGATCGTGGCCGGCGACTACCGGGGCACCTGGCCGCCCGCGCTGCCCTTCATCATCGGGCACGAGTGGTCCGGCGAGGTCGCCGCGCTTGGTCCCGGCACCGAACGCAGCGGGCTCGCGGTGGGCGACCGGGTGGTGGCTGAGAACCACACCGGCTGCGGTGCCTGCCCGATGTGCCGGGCCGGACGCTACAACCTGTGCGAGCGGGTTCGCGAACCCGGCTTCAAGCTCTACGGTCATACCGCGCCGGGAGCGCTGGCGGAGTACGCGGTACGCCCGGCGGTGGCTCTGCACCCGGTGCCTCCCGATGTCAGCGACGTGGCGGCCGCGCTCGTCAACCAGGGCGCCCTGACGGTGCACGCGGCCAAGCGGGCCGGGCTGGAACCAGGCTCGAGCGTGGCCGTGTTCGGCCCGGGCCTGCTCGGCCTGCTCATGCTCCAGGTGGCCAGGGCTGCCGGGGCGGCCCAGGTCATTACGGTGGGCCGCGGCAACAGACTGGTCACCGCGCGCGAGCTTGGCAGCACCGGGGTGGTGGACTACAGCGCCGCCGATCCGGTGGCTGCGGTCCGCGCCGCAGCGGGCGGCCGCGGAGTGGACTACGTCTTCGACTGCTCGGGCAACCCGGCGGTGCCGGCGCAGGCCATGCGCGCGGCCCGGCGCGGCGGGACGGTCGCGGTGCTTGGCCTGACCGGAGGCCGGTCCGCGGAGCTGCCGGTGGACTCGCTGGTGCTGGACGAGCTGAACCTCCTGGGCATCCGCTCAAGCCCGAATGCCTACCCCGCGATGATCGCCCTGCTCGCCGCGGGGGCGATCGCCACCGAACCGCTCACCACGCACCAGTACCCGCTGCGCGACGTGGCCATCGCGTTCGGCGTGCTGGCGCGCCGGGAAGCCATCCGGCCGATCATCACCATGACCCGGCTGGAGGGTGCCTGACGTGGCGGCCGAGAGGGCGGCCATGGCCATCTTTGGCCGCCCCGCCGGGGCCGTCAGTCTGCCGCTGCTCGACCTCGATCCCGCGGCAGCCGAGCGTCTCAGCCAGGGCCTGGCCGAGCTTGGCCTACTGGACACCGAACCGCACGGATGGCCCTGAGTCAGCCGATCACCGGGAGCAGGAGCGAGGCGGCGTCCGCGCTCCGGGCCGCGAACCATTCCGAGGCGTACGGCATCCCTTTGCCGTACGGTCCGAGCGACATGATCACCGGGAACCGGCCGGGGCGGTCCTTGGGTAATGATTGCACTCGGCTAATGATTTCACTCGGGCGGAGCGTGCGGCCTCCGGGCGAGCCTCGTGAAGCGTTGACACCCTAGATACCGCGCCGTACCATGACCGCAATCGTTTGTCTTATATGGCATTCATACCGCGAAATTAGATATTCGCAATCATTAGGCGCTGGCCCTCCGGGCCAGCGCGATCGGCCTGCCACCCGGCACTGGCAGGCTGTGCCCGAGCCCGGCACAAGATGAAACGGCTCCTGCGCGGCATATGGCGTCTGCGGCCGGCGAGCCGAGGCGGCAGTCGGCTTGCCTGGCGGCCCGAATCAGGAGGTTGATTAATTGCCATGAAACCCCACGGAAAGCCCGGCCCGAGATCCATGAGCCGGACCGCGGCCCTGTGGACCGCAGGAGTGGCCGCTGTCGCCCTCGTCTTCGCCGGGTGCAGCTCGTCCGGATCCTCGCCGGGCGCCGGCAGCTCCACTCAGCCGATCACGGTCGGCATCTCGGTCTCGCTGTCCGGTGACTTCTCCGGCGACGGCCTGGCCACCAAGCAAGGCTACGAGACCTGGGCAGCCTACCAGAACGCCCACGGCGGCATCCTCGGCCGTCAGGTCAAGCTGACCTTCCTGTCCGACGGCTCCAGCCCGACCCAGGTGATCACGAACTACCAGAAGCTCATCACCGTCGACCACGTGAACTTCGTCATGGGTCCGTACTCCACGCTGCTCACCAAGCCTGCCTCGGTGATCGCCAACCGATACGGATACGTGATGATCGAGGGCATCGGCGGCGGCCCGTCGGTATTCACCCAAGGCCTGCACAACGTGTTCGATGTGAGCGCCTCGGCCGCGTACCAGCTGATTACCTTCGCCAAGTGGCTGGCCGCCACGCAAAAACCCGAGAACGTCGCCTACGCTTCCATGACCGACCCGTTCCTGCAGCCGATGCTGGACGGCGCGCGCAGCTACCTGACGGCCCACGGGTTCAAGAGCGTGGTGTACAAGCTGTACCCGCTAGAGACCACCGACTTCACGCCGATCGCCTCGGCGATTGCCGCGTCGAACGCTCAAGTGGTGGTGCTTGGCACCATGCCTCCCGACGGCTACGCGTTCGTCCAGGACCTGATCCAGGACAAGTTCAGCCCCCGGGTGCTGATCGAGGCCTCCGGGCCAGATCAGGGCTCGGCGTTCACCAAGGCCGTCGGCGCCTCGAACGCCGGCGGCATCATGGTTCCCAATACCTGGTACCCGGGTTCGACGTTTTACCAGAACGCGGCGATGGTGCAGCTCTACCTCAAGATGTTCGGCGGGACCGCCAACAACATCAGCGCCGACGTGGCGGAAGCCTTCTCCTCCGGCCAAGTGCTCGCTCAGGCGATCGACCACACCAAGAGTACGAGCAACACCACCCTGGAGTCTTACCTGCACTCAGGGGTCACGTTCTCCAGCGTGCAAGGACCGGTCAAGTTCCTCGCCGACGGCGAGAACGGTGCCGCCACTCCGTTCGTGTTCCAGTGGCAGAACGGCACGCTGCAGGATGTGCTGCCGCTCGGAGCGGGCCCGACCAAGCCGGTCATCGCCGTAAAGCCGGCCTGGGGTGCCAACGGCTGACACGTCATCGCGAGGGTTACGACAGGCCCGCGACGGCAAGGGTGCCGAGACTACCTAGGGAGCGTTCCGATGTTGGTTCTCCAGGCCATCATTGATGGAGTCCTGGTCGGAGGATTTTACGCACTGATGGCCGGCGGCCTGACGCTCGTGTTCGGCGTCATGGATATCGTTAACTTCGCTCAGGGAATTCTCGTAGTGCTAGGCGCTTACCTGAGCTACGCGCTGTATGCCCATCTGAACATCGACCCGTTCCTGGGCCTGCTGATCACCATTCCGGTGATGTTCGTCGTCGGCATCGTCGTGTACTGGACGATGATCAAGCCGATCAAGCGAGAGCGCGTGATCATGTCGCTGCTGACGATGTTCGCCGTGGGCACGGTCGTGGAAGGGATCCTCGACTACATCTTCACCAGCAACCTGGTCGCGATCCACACGTCCTACGTCAACTCCTCGGTCAAGCTCGGTTCGCTGATCTTTCCGAGCATTTATCTGTACGCCTTCGCCATGAGCGTGCTGCTTCTCGGCGGCGTGTACTACCTGCTCTACCGCACCAGGTTCGGCCGCAGCCTGCGGGCGTCCATGCAGAACCCGACGGCGGCGCGACTGGTCGGCATCAATACCGACTGGGTGTCCGCGTTCACTCTCGGCATCGGGGTTGGCTTGGCGGCGGCGGGGGGGATGGTGTACGGCCTCACTAACTCCTTCGACGCCGCCAGTTCCTACGACCTCATCTCACGGCTGCTGGCCATCGTCATCTTCGGTGGCTTCGGCAGCCTCAGTGGCGCGCTGATCGCATCCATCATCATGCTCGTCACCCAGGATGTGGTGGCGGTGGTCTGGTCACCCACCTGGGGCCAGACCACCTTCTATCTCATCCTCGTCCTCGTTCTCTTGCTGCGGCCGCAGGGCCTGCTCGGCAGGAAGGCGGTGCGGGCCCAGTGACCGCCATCGATGTGACGCCCGTGGGGGCAGCCGCTCCAGAGCACATTCCCTACGAGCTGCCCGCGGTCGTGCGGCGCGGCGGTACCGCCCTGGTGCTCGTCCTGCTGGCCGCCTTCCCGCTCGTCTTCACCAATCCGGCCGTGACCTCTATCGGGGTCTTCACGATGATCTTCCTGGTCGCGGCCTGCGGCTGGAACATCTTCTCCGGGTACTCCGGCTACATCTCGATCGGGCACGCCGCCTATTACGGCATCGGGCAGTACACGGTGGCCCTGCTCGTCATGCACCTGAAGGTGCCGGCCGGCTGGGACACGTTTACGCTGCTCCCGGTGGCCGGCCTGGTCGCGGCCGTGCTGGCGGTGCCGATCGGGTTCCTGCTGCTGCGGGTGCGCAAGCACACGTTCATCATCTTGACCGTCGCGGTCATGTTCATCCTGCAGCTGCTGGCGTTCAACCTGACGTCCTGGACGAGCGGATCCGGGGGCCTGGAGCTGCCGTTCCCCACCTGGACGGGTTCGTTCTTCAACGAGCCCTTCTACTACGTCGGCCTGGTCGCCGCCGTCGTGGCCTGCGCGGTGTCCTGGTGGGTACGCAGGTCCAAATATGGACTCGGGCTGCTGTCGATCCGCGACGACGAAGGTCGCGCTCGTGGTCTAGGTATCCACGCCACCCGCACCAAGCTGATCGCCTACGCGATGTCGGCGTTCTTCGTCGGCATCGCGGGCGGCCTTTACGCGCCGTTCGTCGGCTCGGTCTACCCGCAGTTCGGCTTCGACCCGAACTTCGACCTCGCGGTCGCGGTGCTGGTCTTCGTCGGAGGCATCGGCACCCTGTCCGGGCCGGTGATCGGAACCCTGCTGCTCATCCCGCTGCAGCAGTACTTCTACCTGCAGTTCGGCAACGACAACCTGTTCCTCATCGCCTACGGCGTCCTGTTCATCCTGATCTTGCGGCTGCTGCCAGGCGGCATCGCGCCCAGCATCACGCAGCTGTACCGGCGGGTCCTGGTCGCGCGCCAGCTGCGGGCCACGGCGCCACCAGGACCGCCGGGCACTGCCGGGAGTCCCGGGGCTGCCGGGATTTCCCGGGCTTCCGGGATCACGCCGGCCACCGCGACGGGCGCCGAGGGCAAGGAGGACAGGCCGTGAGCATCCTGCAAGTGACCGACGTCAAGAAGTCCTACGGCGGCATCTGGGCGCTGGCCGGGTGCACGATGACCTTCGAAGAAGGCGCCATCAACGGCCTGATCGGGCCGAACGGGTCGGGCAAGACGACGCTGTTCAACGTGATCAGCGGGTACGAGGTCGCGGATGCGGGCCAGGTGACGCTGCGCGGCCAGGACATCACCCACGCCAAGCCGGAGCGGGTGTTCGAGGCGGGCCTCGGCCGAACGTTCCAGCTCACCCGCATTTTCGGCCGGCTGACCGTGCTGGAGAACCTGCACGTGGCCTCCCAGCGACGCGGCTTCATGGGGCAGCTGCGCTCCTGGAAGTCCGCGGCGGAGCGCCAGCACGCACTGGAGGTGCTGGATTTCGTCGGGCTCATCCGGCTCGCGGACGAGCCGGCCGGAGGCCTGTCCTATGGCCAGCAGAAGCTGCTTGAATTCGCCTTCATCATGATCGCCAAGCCCTCGATCATCCTGTTGGACGAGCCAGCCGGCGGGGTCAACCCGACGCTGCTGCGCGGACTGGCCGACCGGATCAGGGCCCTGAACAAAGAAGGCGTCACCTTCGTCATCGTGGAACACGACATGGAGTTCGTGATGGGGCTGTGCGACCGGGTCGTGGTCATGCACCGGGGATGCGCGCTGACCGCCGGAGTGGCGCAGGAGGTCCGCTCGAACCCGGCTGTCCTTGAGGCATACCTCGGCACCGGCATGACCGGCAAGCAAGGGGTGGCTTGACATGCTGACCATCTCTGGCCTGTTCGCCGGCTACAGCGGCGGCGACGTGCTGCGAGGCGTGGACCTCACCGTGGCGGCCGGCTCGGTTACCTGCGTGGTCGGACCCAACGGGGCCGGGAAATCGACCTTGCTCAAGATCGTGAGCGGGCTGCTGCGGCCGCGGCTGGGCACCGTTACCTTCCGCGGCACCGAGATCGGCGGGGCTACCCCGCAGAAGATCCTGCAGGCAGGCATCGTCCAGGTCATGCAGTCCCGGAACCTGTTCCCAGAGCTTACCGTGCGGGAGAACGTGGAGCTTGGCGGCTTCCTACTGCGTAATGCCGGTCTGGCGAGCAAGCGCATGGCCGAGGTGGCCGACCAGTTCCCGATCGTGGCCGAACGCGCCTCGGACCGGGCGGGACAGCTCTCTGGCGGGCAGCAGCGGATGGTGGAGTTCGCCCGCGCCCTGATGCTCGACCCCGCCCTGGTGGTACTCGACGAGCCGTCCATGGGCTTGGAGCCGCGTGCGGCCGAGCTGATTTACGCCAGCATCACTCGGATGACGGAGACCGGCCGGACCATCCTGCTGGTCGAGCAGAACGTGCGCGCGGGGCTCGGCCTTGCCGACCACGGCGTGGTGATGGAGACCGGACGGGTCCGGCTGGAGGGGACCGGGGCCGAGATTCTCGCCGACCCGCAGATGCGCGCCTTGTACCTGGGCGGCTCGGTGGAGGAAGGCGAACAGGGGAGGATCGGGGATATCGGGGAGGTCCCGGCGGGAGACGTGAGCACATGACGGACGACCGGCTGGAGTCGATGTATCGCCGCTTCACCTGGCGGATCTTGTCCAACTACGTCTCGCCGTGGGAGTTTGAGCAGCTCCGCGCCCAGATCACCGAATATGAGCAGTGGTGCGGAGCGTGGTGTCGGCAGGCCGAGCGGCACGTCCAGCGAGGTGACGAGGCGCTCGCGGCCGGGCGGCGGCTGACCGCGGGAGAGGCCTACCTGCGCGCGGGCCTGTTCTACCACTGGGCCAGCTTCATGTTCTGCCACGATCAGGACCAGTTCCGGGCGGCCCTGGCCGCCATGGCGGTCGCGTGGGAGAAGGCGGCTCCGCACCTGGACCCGCCCATGGAGATCCTCACCGTCCCGTTCCGGGACATGACGCTGAACGGGTATCTGCGGGTACCCACCGGCGTGGCTCGCCCGCCGGTCGTGCTGCTGCTCCCCGGCGCCGACTCCACCAAGGAAGAGCTGTACAACCTGGGGGACCACATCGTGGCGCGCGGCCTGGCCTTCGCGGCCTTCGACGGGCCCGGCCAGGGCAGCGTCAGCTTCCAGGGCAAGCTCGGGCCGGACTACGAGCTGGCGGTGCAAGCCATCATGGACGCCCTGGCGGCCCGCGAGGACCTGGACCCGGGGCGGCTGGCCGTGGGCGGCATCTCCTACGGCGGCTTGTTCGCGATCCGGACCGCCGCGATCGACGACCGGGTCCGCGCCGCGGTGTCCATCTCGAGCTGGTACTCCCCGGCGGGCCGTTTCGAGACCATGGAGCCGCTGTCCAGGACTGGGCAGTATCAGCATCTCGGGCCGGACCCGGCGGCCGTCATGGCGTCGATCACCTTGGCCGGCGCGGTCGATAAGGCGGTCGTGCCGCTCCTGCAGGTCTACGGCGGCCTGGACCCAGCCTCACCGCCCGCACAGGCCGAGAAGGTCGCCGCGGAGTACGGGGGACCGGTGACCAGGCTGGTCTTCGACGACGGCGTCCACATCCTCAACAACGTCTGGTTCAAGGCCAGGCCCGCGGTAGCCGACTGGCTGGCGGAAACCCTGTAACGGACTGCACCCGATCCGAGGCGAAGGCGCCGGGAACTGGACCTTTGCCGATCATGCACGCAGCCTCCTGCGGCCGCGCCCCAGGCGCATCAGCGCCGGCGCCCTCCTGAGCCACTCCCCGGTACGCGTCTCGTTTCCGCTGGTCAGCGAGGTCTCAGCCAGACGATGCCTGGCATTGGAAACAATGACTTCCGCATTCAGGCGCGCGCTCTTAATGTCGCGTCCATGACATCCGCACCCGCTGGCTACGCGCTCGGCGTCTTCCGCCGCCAGGCGGCCGAGCGCGGGCCAGGCGACGAGTTCACCGGGCTCGTGCGCGGCGACCGCGTCCGCGACGTGTCGGCGTGCGGCACGGTCAGCGACCTGCTCGCCGACTGGGAGCCGGCACAGCGCCGCCTGGCCGAGCTGGCGGAGGACGACGGGGGCGGCTGGTCCGACCTGGCCGGCCTCGACGTCCGCTGCCCGGTCGCGCCGAGACAGATCCTGCAGTGCGGCGCGAACTACCGTAAGCACGTCGTCGACATCGTGATGGCCGAGCGCCGGGCCGACCTGTCCACGATCGGGCACAACTCCGACGTCCCCGAACACGAGGTGCGCGCGTGGGCGGAGGCCATGATGGACGAGCGCGCCAGAACCGGCAGCCCCTACGTGTTCGCCGGCCTGCCGAGCGCGCTGTGCGGGCCCCATGACGAGATCGTGCTGCCCGAGCGCGGCACCAACCACGACTGGGAGCTTGAGCTCGCCGCGGTGATCGGCACGCCGCCCGGCGACCGGGCCGGCGAGCCCGCCCGCCACCTGACCCGCGAGAACGCCCTCGAGCACGTGGCCGGGTACACGATCTGCAACGACATCACCACCAGGTCCCTGGTCTACCGCAAGGACCTCAGGGCGATCGGCAGCGACTGGTTCGCCGCCAAGAACGCGCCCACCTTCCTGCCCACCGGCCCGTTCCTCGTGCCCGCCGCCTTCGCCGGCGACCCGGCGGGCCTGAAGATCACGCTCACCCACAACGGGATCGTCAGGCAGGACGAGTCCTGCGCCGACATGATCTTCGACCTGCCCGCGATCCTCGAATACATCACCTCGGTCACCGAGCTGCGGCCGGGTGACCTCGTACTGACCGGCTCGCCGGCCGGGAACGGTGCGCACTGGGGGGTATTCCTCGCCGAGGGGGACGTGCTCGAGGGCGAGATCACCGGCCTGGGCAGGCAGCGCAACAGCTGCGTCCGCGAGCGGGAAAGGCAAGGCCAAGGGCAAGAAGAGCAGGAAAAGCGATCAGCGGAACGGACCTGAGCGATGCCTGACAGCCTGATTACTCACCTGCGTCACGTCGACCTGGCCATCCCCGACTACGAGCGGCAGCTCGCCTTCTACACGCAGGTGTGGGGCCTGACCGAGGTCGCCTCCGACAGCGGCATCGCCTTCCTCGCCGCCGAGGGGTCACCGGAGCGGTACATCCTCCGGCTGCGCAAGGACGCGGACAAGCGCCTGGACCTCGTCTCCTTCGGTGCCGCGAGCGAGGCGGACGTGGATACACTCGCGGCGCGGCTGATCGCCGCGGACGTGCCGATCGCCGTCGAGCCCGGCGCGCTCGGAACCGAGGGCGGCGGCTACGGCCTGCGCCTCTTCGACCTCGACGGGCGGACCATCGAGGTGTCCGCGGGGGTCGCGACAAGAACCCACCGCAAGATCGCCGAGCGCGAGTCGATCCCGGTGCGGCTGTCTCACGTGGTGCTCAACAGCACCGACCCGGACGGCACCAGCCAGTGGTACTCCGACACTCTCGGCTTCCGGTTGTCCGACACCCTGGCGGGGGCGGACATGGGCACGGTCATGAACTTCATGCGATGCAACCCGCGCCACCACTCGCTGGCGATCGCCCGCGGCCCGCACGTGTCCCTGCACCATGTCTCGTTCGAGATGCGCGGCATCGACGAGTTCATGCGGGGCTCGGGCCGCGCGCTGCGGTCAGGCACGCGAATGGTCTGGGGACCAGGGCGGCACCTGGCCGGGTCCAACACGTTCTCCTACTTCCTCGACCCGCAGGGCAACACGATCGAGTACACCACCGAGCTCCGGGAACTCGACGAGGACGCCTGGCACCCGCATATCTACGACATGCACGACGAGTCGGTCCAGGACCAGTGGGGCACCGCCAACCCGATGAACGAGCTGGTCGCCAAGGAGTCCTTCAACGACCCCGACCCGGGCCTGTTCACCGCCCCGCCCGTCTGACGGATGCCAGGCACCTCGGACGGATCACGAGAAACAGTCGAAGGAGACATATATGAGAGCCGTACCAAGAGGCGGCATGACCGCCGTCGCCCTCGCCGCCGGCCTTGGCCTGGCGGCCTGCTCATCAACCTCGGCCGCCTCGACGGGCTCAGCGAGCGCGGCCGCGTCGGGCACGTCGGCCGCGACCACCGCGGCGAGCGCGTGCGGCACGATCCCGACCACGCTGCCCGGCGACCCGGACGGCGTGCTCGCCGCACTGCCCGCGAGCCTGCGCGCCCTCTACAACGGCTACCCGACCACCGTCTACAAGAGCGCGTTCGCGCGCTGGAAGCCCAAGAGCAGTTCCAACAAGACCGTCGGCTTCCTGCTGTCGGAGACCAACAACGGCTACCAGCTCGCGCTCGAGTCCATTCTCTCGGGCATGCTGAAGGGGGCCGGGTACACCGTCGATGAGGTGACTACCTCCGATCAGGTGACCGATCAGGTAGCCGCCTTCAACCAGATGGTGGAGAAGAAGGTCGCGGTCATCGTGTACGAGCCGCTGTCGTCGAGCGCCTTCACCACGGCCGCGGCGAACGCCGCCGCTGCGGGCATCCCGTCGGTCTCGGTGCTGAACTCGGTGGCCAGCGCCGACACGATCTCGGTCGGCGCCAACGACTGGCTGCAGGGCGCGCAGATGGCGGCCCAGGTGGCAAGGGACATCAAGGGGACCGGCAAGGTACTCGACGTGCACGGCATCTCGGGCGTGGCCATCGACACCGCCGCGTTCGCCGGGGTCAAGGCCGTCTTCGCGCAGTGCCAGGGAATCACCACCGACGACACGATCTACACCCAGTTCGCTGACTCGACGGCCAAGAGCGACGTGCAGACCTACCTGGAGACCCACCCGCAGAAGATCGCCGCCGTGATCACCTCGGGCTCCGGCGCGACCGGCGTGATGGAGGGGTTCCAGGCCGCTGGCAAGGCCATCCCCGAGATCGCCAACGACAGCATGGAAGACGGCGAACTGACGTACTGGTACCAGAACAAGTCTTCCTACCAGGGCGTGGGCATCACCGCGACGCCGCCGCAGGTCGCGTCCGCGACGACCACGATCGTCAAGGACCTGTTCGCGGGCGACGGGGTGAAGATCTCGGCCGTGGTGCTGAACACGCCCCTTGTCACCGACGCCAACGTGGCCCAGTGGTACACGGCGGGCATGACCACCTCGTCCACGGGGAACGCGGGCGGCCCGGCAACCCTCAACGTGCTGCCGGCTTCCGAGCTCGCCGCGGTTCTCGGCTAGCTGGCGATAAAAGCTGCCCGTGGCATCGACGATGACGCAGACTCAGGCCCCGCCGTCCGCCCTGCTGGCGATCGAGGGGGTGACGAAGTCCTTCGGCCCGACGGTCGCGCTCCGCGACTGCTCCCTCGACCTGCGGCCCGGTGAGGTCCACGCGCTCATGGGCGAGAACGGCTCGGGCAAGTCCACCCTAGTCAAGATCCTCTCCGGGGTGCACAGGCCGGACGGCGGCCGGGTGCTCGTCGCGCAGGCGCGGCTGCGGGCCCGCAACCCGCGGGCGGCGGCTGCCGCCGGGGTGGCCACCGTGTTCCAGGAGGTGCAGTGCGTGCCGGGCCAGTCGGTGCTCGACAACCTCTGGCTCGGCACGGACGGCATCCTGCGCCGCGCCGGCACGCCCCAGGCGGACCGGCGCGGCAA
>JAWWPV010000240.1:0-4543 GCA_033854775.1 Trebonia sp. | reverse complement strand
GAGCGGATTCTCACCACGTACGACACGATTACCGTAGTCGGCGCGAGCGCGGACCCGGCCAAGGCGGCACACGGCGTGCCGGCCTTCATGCGGCGCCACGGCTGGCGGATCATCCCGGTCAACCTTCGCGGCGGGACAATCCTCGGCGAGCCGGCCTACCGGACCCTCGCCGAGGTGCCCGAGCGGGTTGGCCTGGTCAACGTCTTCCGCCCGTCAAGTCAGGCGGCCGACGTCGCGCGGCAGGCCGTCGCCGCGGGCGCGACCGCGTTGTGGCTGCAACTCGGCATCTCCTCGGCGGAAGCCCGCGAGATCGCCGAGGCCGCAGGCCTGCACTACGTGGAGAACCGCTGCATGGCCATCGAGCAGCGCCGCCTCGGCATCGACGCTCCGACCGCCAGAGGGCCGGAAGACTCGAGGGGCCAGCTGGCCCGATGACGCACCCGCTCGATAACCCCGTGCTTGCTTCGCTCACCGGGCCGCATCTCGGGCTCGCCCTGGTCCAGGGGCGCGCCGCCCGCTACCCTGCCGACATCGGCCCGTTCTGCGCTCTTCCCGCCGAACCCGGAGCGGCCGACTGGGCGGACGCGGCCCGCCTGGTCGCACCCGGTGAGATGGTCCTGTTCCCCGATCTGGGGACCGCACCGCCGTCGGACTGGGAGGTTCTCGGCCGCGGTGAAGGCGTCCAGCTCGTCGCCGACAGCCTCGATGCCGCACCCGACGACGAAGCGGTCACCCTCGGCCCCACCGACGTCCCAGACATGCTCCGGCTGGTGGAGCGGACCAGGCCTGGGCCGTTTCTTTCCAGGACCATCGAGCTTGGCACCTACCTTGGCGTCAGGCGCGGCGGCGAACTCGTCGCCATGGCAGGTGAACGGCTGCGGCCGCCCGGCTGGACTGAGATCAGCGCCGTCTGCACCGATCCCGCCTGGCGCGGCCACGGCTTCGGCTCCCGGCTCACCCGCGCCGTCGCGGCCGGCATCGTCGCCAGGGGCGATACCCCTTTCCTGCACGCCATCGCCACGAACGTCACCGCGATCAGGCTCTACAAGGAGCTCGGCTTCACCCACCGCAGGGACATCCAGTTCCCGCTGCTCAGGTGCGCAGGCACCCGGTAAGTCGGCTAGCGGGCGCGGACACGAAGCGCCACGGTCCGCCGAACCTTGCGGATGATGCGCCAGCGGACCACGATCATGGTGTGACAGCGGTTAACTGGGCGGGTTTCTCCGACCCCGAGATGCGGCGGCGGCGCTCGGCCATCGCAGCGGAACTTGAGCGCGCGGGCGTATCGCACGCGCTGGTCTATGGCGCGAACCGGTCAGGCAGCGCGGTCTCCTGGCTGACTGGCTGGCCGGTCACCCGTGAGGCGCTGCTCATCGTGGCGCCCGACCCCGCCGACGACCTCCTCCTGGTCTCCTACTTCAACCACGTGCCGCAGGCCCGCCGCCTGTCGCGCAGCCGGGTGGAGTGGGCGGGCAAGGTGACCATGGCGACCGCGCTCGGCCTGCTGCCGCCCGCCGTCCTCGCCGACGGGGTCGGCGTGATCGGCGCGGTTCCCTTCGACCAGTACGCGTACCTGGCCAGGGGAGCCGCGAAGGTGGTCGATCTCAATCCGGCCTACACCGCGCTTCGCCTCAGGAAATCGGCCGAAGAGGTCGCTGCCCTCCGCCATGCCGCCGTCCTCAGTGACACGGCCGTCGCGGCGCTCGCGGACTCACTGCGCCCGGGAGCCTCGGACCACGAGATCCTGGCGGCGGTCGAGCGCGCGTACACCGTCGGCGGCGGCATGCACCACATCCACTACGTCGGCATCACGGCGATGGACGCCGCGGGCGCGGCCGCACCGGCGACCGGGCCGGCCGTGGCCGTCCCCGCCCAGTGGCCGACCGGCCGGACGGTCCGCCTTGGCGACGCGGTGACCTGTGAGATCAGCGCCGCGGTCGCGCCTGAGTACGCCGGGCAGCTGCTGCGCACGTTCGCGGTCGGTGCGCCGCCCACGCCGCTGTACGCAGACTTGCACGCCGTCGCCGAGGCCGCCTTCGACGCGATGGCGGCGGTTCTCGTCCCCGGCACGACGCCGGAGGAACTCCTGGCCGCCGCGATGGCCGTCATCACGCCGGCCGGCTACACCGCCATCGACGACCTCGCGCACGGCTTCGGCGGCGGTTACCTCCAGCCCGTCATCTCCGCGCCCGGTCGCATCGTCCCCGGCATCCTCCCGGGTGACGGCCGGGCGGCCGCCAGCGAGTTCGTCCTCTCGGCCGGCATGACCGTCGTCGTCCAGCCCAACGTCACCACGCGCGACGGCACGGCGGGGGTGCAGGCGGGGGAACTCCTGCTCGTCACCGACCAGGGTCCCGAGCGCCTGCACGCCTACCCCCGAGGCCTGCGCCGGGTCGGCTGAGAACCGGCTCCCGCATCCGTCCTTAGCCGGATTTATTCGTTGGCCCGATGTCGGTGGGCCGTCACATACTCATGTCATGGGGCGGTCGTGGCGCGGGCTCTCGCGCCTTTGCTGGGCGGCATGGCGGACACGGACCGGCGGGGGAGCGGGCCGCGAGCCGCCAGGCAACGGGCCGTCCGCCGACCAGCGGGCGGCCGGTCCCGAGGCCGCCGATCATGAGACGGCGGAGCTGACCGCGAACTACTGGGAGGCCTACGACCAGCGGATGGGTACCGTCAAGTTCGGCGACGTCGCGCGCCGGTTCCCGGCGCTGATCGGGCAGGCGGTGAGCCTCGGCTGGTCGGCGAGCAGACGGGACACCGCGGCGACGATCGTGCTTAACCTGGCCTCCGGGGTGTTCGGCGGATATGCGCTGTTCGCCACCACGGGGGTACTGCAGGCGCTGTTCGCCGCCGGGCCCACTCCGCAGCGGGTGCGGGCCGCGGTGCCGTCGCTGATCCTGGTCGCGGCCGCGACGGCGATCCGCTCTGGTGTGACGACGGCGGCCGGGTGGGCGCAGAGCCGTCTTGAGCCGAAGGTGGATCAGGTCGTCGAGGTGCGGCTGTACGACCTGACCAGCCAGGTGGAGCTGGCCGCCTTCGACGACCCGGACTTCCACGACCGGATGCAGCGCGCCCGTGACCGGGGGGTGAACTCGGCGTCGGCACTGGTCAACGACGTGATCGAATTTGTCGCCGCGTTCGCCGGGCTGGCATCGGCGGCGGTGGTCGTCGGTGTACTGCAGCCCATCCTGCTCGCCGTCCTGCTGCTCGCGCAGCTGCCCGGCGCGTGGGCGGCGGTGCGCTCCGCGCGGATCAGGTACCTGACCAGGTTCGCGCTGATCGACTCCTACCGGCGCAAGTACATCCTGGCCGACCTGATCGCCGAGCGCCGGACCGCCGCCGAGCTCCGCTCGTTCACCATGCGGGCCTTCCTGCTCGGCCGCGTGTCACGGCTGGCGGCCTACGTGCGGAACGCCGAGCTTCAGGCCGCGCGGCAGCAGACGGTGACCAAGGTGATCGGAAGCAGCCTCGGGGGGCTCGCCACCGCCGGGGTGTACGCGGTCCTTGGCGTGCTGCTCGCTACCGGCTTCCTCGCCCTGTCGGTCGCGGGCACGGCGGTGCTCGCGCTCCGGTCCGCGGCCTCGTCGCTGCAGCAGCTGATGTACAACGTCAACAAGTGCTACGAGGACGGCCTGTACTTCTCGGACTACGTGTCATTCTGCGAGGACGCCAGAGCCAGGATCCCAGCGTCCGGCACGGCTGGCGCGCCGCCGGCGTTCGCGAGGATCGTCGCGGCGGGGGTCACCTTCACCTACCCGGGAGCGGAAGAGGCATCGCTGCATGAGGTGTCGGTCGAGATCGGCTGCGGTGAGGTGATCGCTCTCGTGGGGGAGAACGGGTCGGGAAAGACCACCCTCGCCAAGATCCTCGCCGGCCTGTACCGGCCGCAGGCCGGGACCGTGCACTGGGACGACGTCTCGATCGCGGACGTGGACAGCGAGCCGCTCAGGGAGCGGATCGCGGTCATCGCGCAAGACCACGGCAACTGGCCGCTCAACGTCAGGGACAACATCACCATGGGGCGTGCCCTCGACGACTCCCTGCTGGCGTCCGCCGCCGCGTCGTCGGGCGCGGACGCCGTGATCGCCGAGCTCGACCGGGGCTACGACACGCTCCTTGCGCGCCAGTTCAAGGGCGGCGCCGAGCTGTCCGGCGGCCAGTGGCAGCGCATCGCCGCCGCGCGCGGCTTCTACCGCACCGCCCCGCTGCTGATCATGGACGAGCCGACCGCCGCCCTGGACGCGCGGGCCGAGTACGCCCTGTTCTCCTCGCTGCGCACCCTCGCCCGTGACCGAACGGTGCTGATCATCACCCACCGGCTGGCATCCGTCAGGCACGCCGACCGCGTCTACGTCCTCGCCCACGGCAAGGTTGCCGAGTCCGGCACGCACGCCGACCTGATGGCCCTAGGCGGCCAGTACGCCGAGCTCTACACGATCCAGGCCTCCCAGTACGATGCCTCCGGCTGACCGCCTGCGCTCCCCTACCGCCGCCGCGACAAATGCGTGGATGTCCCGTTGGTGTCGCTATAGCGACACCC
>JAWWPV010000239.1:0-3165 GCA_033854775.1 Trebonia sp. | reverse complement strand
ACGCCGCCGCCGACGTGCACCGCGTCGGAGAAGCCAGCGTCTTTTAGCACCGCGAGCACCTCCGCGCTTCTGGCGCCGCTCTTGCAGTGCAACACGATCTGCTTGTCCTGCGGCATCTTCTCCAGGGCCGAGCCGTTCAGGAACTCGCCCTTCGGGATCAGCGTGGCGCCGGGGATGTTGACGATCTCGTACTCGTTCGGCTCGCGGACGTCCACCAGGAAGATGTTGTCGCCGCGGTCGAGCATGCCCGCCAGGTCCTTGGCGCTGATCGTCGACCCGACCACCGCCGCCTCGGCCTCCTCGGAGACCGCGCCGCAGAAGGCCTCGTAATCGATCAGCTCGGTGACCGTGGGGTTCTTGCCGCAGATCGCGCAGTCGGGGTCCTTGTTGACCTTGACGGTGCGGTAGTTCATCTCCAGGGCGTCGTAGATCATCAGCCGGCCGGAAAGGCTGTCGCCGATGCCAGTGATCAGCTTGATCGCCTCGGTGACCTGAACCGAGCCGATCGACGCGCACAGCACGCCGAGGACGCCGCCCTCAGCGCAGGACGGGACCATGCCGGGGGGCGGAGGCTCCGGGTAGAGGCAGCGGTAGCAGGGGCCGTAGTCCGCCCAGAACAAGGATGCCTGGCCGTCGAACCGGTAGATCGAGCCCCACACGTACGGCTTGTGCAGCAGCACGCAGGCGTCATTCACCAGGTAGCGGGTCGCGAAGTTGTCCGTGCCGTCGATGATCAGGTCATAGGGCGCAAAGATCTCCATCACGTTGTCGGACTCAAGCCGCGTCTTGTGCAGGATGACCTTCACGTACGGGTTGACCTCGGCGATGGAGTCGCGGGCCGACTCCGCCTTCGACTTGCCCACGTCGGAGACGCCGTGGATGATCTGGCGCTGCAGGTTCGACTCATCGACGGTGTCGAAGTCGACGATGCCGAGCGTGCCGACGCCGGCCGCGGCGAGGTAGAGCAGCGCCGGCGAGCCGAGGCCGCCCGCGCCCACGACAAGGACCTTCGCGTTCTTCAGGCGCTTCTGCCCGGCCATGCCGACGTCGGGGATGATCAGGTGACGCGAGTAGCGCTTGACCTCATCGACCGACAGGTCCGCAGCCGGTTCAACCAGCGGTGGCAGCGACACTGTGCAAACTCCAGTCTGGTTTTGTTATCACTTCATCGAGCATCAACCGGGTCGCGACGGCCGGAATTCCCCGCGTCCGTTCCTCGGGTCCGCACGTCCTCAACCATCTCACGGAACAGGGCCGCGACAAGCTCAGGCCGCTCGAACTGCGCGAGATGCCCCGTCTCCGGCAGGACCCGCACGCGGGCGTCACGGAAGACGCGGGCCGCCCGGTCCGCCAGCCTCGGGTGCACCAGGCGGTCGTCGCCGCCGAACAGGACAAGGGACGGCGCCGTCACCCGCCCCGCCGCCTGCCACAGCGAGAACGGGTACGGCCGGAGCGTCTCGGCGACCAGCGTGCGCGAGGCGCCGATGAGCGACGCGGCGTGGCAGGGCAGCGCGTCGCGGCGGCGCAGCGCCTCGACCTCATAGGCGAACCGGTCCGGGTGCACGCAGGACGGATCGGACATGCAGGTCCCGAAGACGCCGGCGACCCGGCTCTCCACCGGGTAACGCGACGCCCACTGGCGCACCAGCCGCTCGCCGACGAAGGGCAGCGCGAGCACGGGGAAGTGCGCCACGGACCGGCGGACCTTCAGGTCCGGCAGGGCCGGGGAGATCAAGGTGAGCGTCCTCACCAGGTCGGGGCGGCGGGCCGCGACCCTGACGGACACCGCGCCGCCCATCGAGTTGCCGATGAGATGAACGCCGCGCCCGCGGTTGGCCGCCCCGCGGGCCGCGGCGCCGAGGAACTCGATCAGCCGGATCACGGTGCCTGCCTCGGCGCTGACCGAGTACCCGGCTCTAGTCTTCGGCGGCGGGGAGAAGCCGGATCCCGGCAGGTCAAGCGCTACGCAGTCGAAGTCGGGGGCGAGCCCGGCCATCAGGTCGGTCCAGTTGGTGGCCGCACCGGACATGCCGTGCACGCACAGCACGAGTTCCTGGCCGGCGGCCGGCGTTTCCGCTAGCCACACTTGCTCGTCACCCGTCAGGCTGACCATCCGGCCTGGCCAGTGCGGGACCGGGGTCGTCACGCGGTCTTCTTCCTGCGGCTTGACGCCGGCTTGCGCTGTTTCGCCGGCGGCGGGGCGTCGTCCTCGGCGCCCTCCGCGCCCTTGGTCCGGCTCGCCTTGGCGGCCTCGACGCTCGCGCGGAGTGTCTCGGTGAGGTCGGCCGGGCCGCCTGGCGTGCCCGCGGGGATCGCGGTGCCGGCCGGGCGGACCACCTCGTTGCCCTCGATCTTGGCCTGGACCAGCGCTTCCAGCGCCTCCCGGTAGCTGTCTTTATAGAGCGACGGGTCGAAGTCCTCGGTCATCGTGTCGATCAGCGATGCCGCCATCTTCAGCTCCTGGGTCCTGATGTCGACGTCCTCGTCGAGGAAGTTGAAGTCAGCCGTACGCACCTCATCCGGCCACAGCAGCGTCTCGAGTACGAGTATTCCGTCCCTGACCCGCAGCGCGGCCAGCGCCTCACGCTGCCTGATCGCCACCTTGGCCACGGCAACCCGGCCGGATCGGTCCAGCGCGTCGCGGAACAGCACGTAGGCGCGCACCCCCGCCGGCTCTGGCTCCAGGTAGTACGCCTTGTTCGCCAGGATCGGGTCGAGCTGGCCGGACGGGCTGAAGTGCAGCACGTCAATACGCTTCGCGGTGGCGAGCGGCAACTCCTTCAGGTCATCGTCCGTCAGCACGACGACGTCGCCCGTGGCCAGCTCATACCCCTTCGCCACGTCGGAATACGGCACTTCCTGGCCGTCCAGCGAGCAGACCCGGCGAAACTGGATCCGGCCGCCGTCCTCCCGGTGCACCTGGCGGAACGCGACGTCCCGCTGCTCGGTCGCCGCGTAGAGCTTGACCGGGATCACCACCATGCCGAACGAGATCGCACCGGCCCAGATGCTGCGCATGGCTTCTTCCTTACCCAGTACGCGCCCCTGCTGATACATCCGGCGTTGTCCGAATTTACCGATTCGGCATTGCTTTCGAGGCCAGTTTCGCCGGGGAACCGGCGGACTTACAATGGCGGACAGGGGTAAGCCAGTTACTGGTCGCGG
>JAWWPV010000238.1:0-5836 GCA_033854775.1 Trebonia sp. | reverse complement strand
GCACCGGACGCCACTCGCGCGTCGAACTGGGTCGACCCGGTCGTCCCGAAGTTGACGTTGCCGTACTCCAGGTAGTCGCCGTTTGTCAGCTGCGCGACCTGGTTCCCGTCCACGCCGCTCGGGTTGGTGTCGCTCGTCGTCGTGGCGCTGACGGTTCCCTGGCTGGATGAGTAGCAGTCGGCGGAGATGTCCGACGTCGCGGTCGTGGTGCAGGACGTGCCGCCGCCTCCGCCGCCGCCGCCTCCGCCGCCTCCGCCGCCACTGCCTCCGCCCCCGCCGCTTCCGCTGCCGGTCGTGGTGTAGACGGCGACGTAGCCGACGCTCATCGCCCCGCCCGAGCTAGTCGAGCTGGATGGCGAGGTGCAGCCGCAGATCGCGTTCGGGTAGGCGCCGCCCATGGCGAGGTCGAGGATGATGAAGAAGCCGTGATCGACGGCGGCCTGCCACGCGGACGCGCCGACCTGGCTCTCGGTCACCGTGTAGTAGGCGGTTCCGTTGAGGTAGTAGGTGATGGACTCGGCGCTCGTGTTGGTGCGGTTGACGATGACCGAGTAGGTGTTGTAACCGGTCTGGCAGCCCGAACAGGCCTGGAGGCCGCTGCTCTGCCCGGTCGTCTCGTTGCAGGGGCCGCCCGGGTCGGTGCCGCAGTGCAGCGTGCCCGAGTGCTCGGACAGCGCGTTGACGTCCTCCATGATGTCGATCTCGCCGGTCGACGGCCAGTTCGAGCAGTCCATCGTGCCTGACGTCCCCGCGCCGCTGGCGCGGAACCCGGAGCCGAGCACCCAGAACGCCGGCCAGTAGCCTACGCCGGTCGTCGGGTTCGGCTGCTTGATGGACGCGGTGACCTCCATCTCGCCGCCGGCCGGCGCCGCGAAGTTGTCGGCCGTCGTCTCGATCCGGCCCGACGTCCACGATCCGCCGGAGTTCACCGCGGTGATGTTCAGGTGCCCGCTCCCGTCCTCGGACACGTTGGCGGTCGAGCTTGTGTTGGACTCGACCTCGCCGGTGCCGTAGCTCCCGGTGCAGCCGGTCCCCGAGTACTGGGTGCCGGTGTCATAGGTCCAGCCGGAGTCCGCGCCGGTCCCGGCCGCCCCGGAGAAACTGTCGCTGTACGCCGTCGTCCACCCGGATGGCGGCGGCGGGACCGTGGTGGCGGACGCCGGCGGCGCCGCCCCGATGACCGCCGCCAGCACTGCCGCGGGACCGAGTGCGATCACCGCCGCGATCGCGGCCACCCTGGGCCGCCACGATCTGGGCGGCCGTCCTTTCCCCTTCCGTGCCCCCCATGGATTGGTCCCCCGCCACATCGGCGTGATCAGGTGGCTTCGCATGAAGAATCTCCTTCCGGGGCGAGGCCCGTAAGCCCGCCCTCATCGTTGTCCCTGCGGCTGGCAGCCACAGCTGGCACGGATGACGACTTGTGTGGGCAGCACTTCGACGGCCGGCGGAAGCGCTGGCTCGTCGATCCTGGCGAGCAGCCGGCGGGTGGCCCGGCTGCCGAGGTCGCGGAACGGCTGGCTGACCGTTGTGAGCGGCGGATCGATGAGCCGGCTGGCGTGCACGTCGTCGAACCCGGTCACCGCCACATCCGCCGGGATCCGCACGCCTGCCTGCTGTAGTTCGCGTATCGCGCCGATGGCCATCTGGTCGTTCGCGCACACCACGGCCTGCGGCAGCGACTTGCGGCTGAGCAGGGTCCTGGCGGCCGCGATGCCGCTGTCCTCTGCGAAGTCACCGTCGATGACCTGGGCGATGCCGCTGCCTGGGCTGGCCGCGACGGCCTGCTCGAATGCCAGCCGCCGTTCCGCGGCGTCCGGCGCGTCCTTCGGGCCGGCGACGAAGCAGAGCCGGCGGTACTGGTGCTGCTCGGTCAGGTGCCGGGTGACGGCCGTCATGCCGCCGGTGTTGTCGCCAAGGAAGACGTCCATCGCGGTCTGATCGCGACGGCCGGCGATGACGACGACGGGTATCTGGGCGGCCAGCGCGCGTAGCTCGCCGTGATCGAGGACTTCTTCGGCGATGATCAGGCCGTCGACCTGGCCGGCGAGAGAGCGCACCCGCTTCTCGAACAGCTCGCCGCGGCTGCCGAAGGTCAGCAGCAGCGAGTATTCGGTCCCGCGCAGCACCGTCTCGGCCGCGTGCACGATGTGGTCGACGAACAGCAGGCTGCTCCGCTCGATGTCGATCTCGTCGGTGCCGCGCTCTAGGCCCACCAGCCCGATGATGTCCTTCCGCCGCCGCGTGAGGCCGCGCGCCGACGCGTCGGGGACGAAGCCGAGCGTCTCGATGACGGCGAGCACGCGCTGGCGCGTGTTGGGATGCACCAGGTCAGACCCGCGCAGCACCCGGGACACGGTGGCGATCGACACCCCGGCGACCCGGGCGACGTCGTAGATCGTCGTCATGCGGACCCGCTCGACATGATTAGACCTCGTCTTATGATGACAGCGCTTACATTGCCTCTTACGTGCTGACGGTAGAAATCGATGTAAGCGCTGTCAATAGGTTGTTGGACCTCTTCTGCTGATCGAGGCGGCTGGGCCGGCCAGAGCCAGCCGCAGCCGTTCTGCAAGACCTGAAACATCGCCGCCCGGGGACGGGTCGGCAAGGCGGTCCGCTCGGTCTACCGTGACTGGGGAGAGGGGAGCGGGCCGGCTGCCCCGTACCGGCCGGCCGTTCCGCTGGTTCCTCGCGTACACGCCCGCACTGGAGGTCGGAGCCCATGGCCGCGCTCAGCGACGAGACCGGAACACTGAAGATCGTGCACACCTACGGTGTCGGCCTGCACTCAGGCGACGCCGACCCGGACGTGCACGACCCGCGCTGGCAGCGGCGCCAGGTAGACGACTTCGTGGAGTTCACGGTGCTGGCCGAGGAACTGGGCTTCGACGGGGTCACGCTCACCGAGCACCACGCTCCGCTCATGACGTGCCCGTCGCCGCACCTGCTGCTGGCCGCTGCTGCGGTGAAGACGAGCCGGATCCGGCTGGGTACCGCGGTGACCGTCCTGCCGCTCTACAGCCCGATCCGTGTCGCGGAGGAAGCCGGGACGCTTGACCTGCTCAGCGGGGGCCGGTTCGAGCTCGGCCTCGGGCGCGGGGTCCCCGGCGAGGCCCAGTTCGCGGCCGGCCGGAACCTGACCAATGACGATCTCAAGCGGGCCTGGCTGGAGGGCCTTGAGGTGGTGAACCTGGCGCTGACCGAGCGAGACTTCACCTTCGACGGGGAGTTCTTCCCCGTCGAACGTCCCACGACAATCGCTACACGTCCGCTCCAGGACCGTCTCCCCGTGTGGCTGGGCGGGACGAGCCGGGAGACGATGCGGCTCGCCGCCGCGCGCGGCTGGAACGTGATGCGCAACTTCGGCAGCAACGCCGAGCACCGGGACGCGCTTGAGGACTACGTCAAGGTCGCGGCCGGGCACGGGTACACCCGCTCGGGCGCGAACATGATGCTCGAGCGCTTCGTGGCGATCGGCGAGACCGAGGACGAAGCGGAGCGCAACCTGGACAGGCTGGCCGGGGCTTTCGGGCAGTTCCTCGCGCTGTACACCGCCGGCGGCCGGCGGGCCGTCCCGGCGGCTGACGGCGAGTTCCACGTCGACAGCGCCGCCGCCGGCAAGAACCGGCCCGCCATCGCGGTCTCCGGCACCCCCGGCCAGATCGCCGACGCCCTCCAGCGGGTCATCGACGAGACCGGCGCGCGCCGGCTGCTCGTCGAGACGTTCTCCCGCGAAGAGGCGCGCCTGTTCGCCCGCGAGGTGATCCCGGTGCTGAAGGAGCACAACGCGACAACAGCCTGACCCGATCGTCCCGCCGCCGAATATGTACGCAGACGCCGAGGGCCTGGCCGGGGACCCGGCACTGGTGGTGTCACCGCCGGAACCGCCGCCCGCCGTCGCCCGCCCGGTATACAAGGTGCTAAAGGTACTAATCGGGTGGCAGAGTCGGCAACTGTGCCGCTTAAATTGCCGCTTAGATGGCGCTATCGACACGGACGGGAGATCGCTGGTGTCACGAGGTGACCAGAAGCTGCTGCAGGAGCGGATTGAACAGCTGGAGGAGCACGTCGCACGGCTGGCCGGGACGATGACGGCGGCCAATGCGCTGCTGGCGGACAGTCGGCGACTGGAGGACCTGGCCGGGCAGGCCAGGCAGCTGTCGATGGCGGCGGATGCGGCGCTGGTGGAGCTGGAAGAGCGCGCGACAGCGATCGGCGTCGGACTCCCCAGGCTGCGCCCGGCCCTCGGCGCCGTGCAACGGGCGGAGGTGACCGGCTACGTTTCCGTCTACTTCACCGGCGGGCGGACCGACAAGATCAGGCTGCTGGTCGGCCGGGACGACCCGCCGACCGAGTGCGTCTGCGAGGCCAACACCACGAACGACCTGAACGCCTACGCCGGCGGCATCGTGCGCAAGGGCGAGTACTGGACCGTTGCCTGCAAGCACCCCGACAAGTCGGGGTTCGAGTGCGTCTTCACTCCGCTCTTCTGACCGCCGGCTGAGCGACGCCCTTGGGCTCCGCTTCGTCATCTTCTCCGGCGTCGCGGCGGCCAAAATCGCCGTTGGTACCATGAGCAATGGGCCTAGCCATGGACGCCGTGTGACCGGTGCTGCCGCGCCAGCGCCACGAAGCCCCCTCAACGGGCAGCGGCACCAGACGCCGGCGCTGCTGTCGGTCAACGTCGGGATGCCGAAGGACGTGTCCTGGCACGGCAAGACCGTCTACACCGGAGTCTGGAAGGAGCCGGTGGCCGGCCCGCGGATGGTCCGCCGCCTCAACATCGACGGCGACGGGCAGGGGGACAAGCAGGGCCACGGCGGCGAGCAGCGGGCCGTGCTTGTCTATCAGGTCCAGTCTTATGAGCACTGGCAGCGGCACTTCGGACGCGACGATCTGAGCTGGGGTAACTTCGGGGAGAACCTCACCGTCGACGGCCTGCCCGACGACGAGGTCTGCATCGGCGACCGGTACCGCATCGGCGAGGCCGAGTTCGAGGTAACCCAGCCCCGCGTCACCTGCTACCGGGTCGGCATGCGGCTCGGCGAGCCAGAGCTGCCGGCGCTGCTGGTAGGCCATCACCGTCCCGGCTTCTACATGCGCGTCATCACCGAAGGACGCATCAAGCCCGGTGACCCGATCGTCAAGACCACGACCGGGCCTGGCGCGCTGTCGGTGGCCGACACCGACGCGCTGCTTTACCTCCCCGGTCGTGACCACGCGAAGCTCCAGGTCGCCATGACGATCCCCGCCCTCAGCCCAGGCTGGCAGCAGTCGTTCCGCGACCTGCTTGCCGGGCCAGCGGACGGCGGCACCGCCCGGGCCGCCGGCAGCGAGCCGGCCCCGCCGGCCTGGCCCGCCTTCCGGAAGCTGCGCGTGACCAAGGTCGTGCGGGAAAGCGAGAACGTGTCATCGTTCTACCTCACCGCCGCCGACGGCGCCGCGCTCCCGGCGGCCCGCGCGGGTCAGTACCTGACGCTGCGGGTGACCGACGCCGGGCAGCCGGCCCCGGTCCGCAGCTACTCGCTGTCGTCGGCCGCCGACGGCGGCACCTACCGGATCAGCGTCAAGCGGGAGCCCCACGGCGTCGCGAGCAGCTACCTGGACCAGGGACTGCGGGCCGGAGCGCTCCTTGACGTGGCCGCGCCGCGCGGTGACTTCACCCTCGGCGTAGGCACCGGCCCGGTCCTGCTCATCTCCGCGGGCATCGGCGTCACGCCGGTCCTGTCGATGCTGCACCAGCTCGCCGCGCGCGGCTGCCAACAGGAAGTCTGGTGGCTGTACGGGGCACGCGGACCGCGCGAGCACCCCTTCGCGGCGGAGGCGAAGGCGCTGC
>JAWWPV010000237.1:0-6808 GCA_033854775.1 Trebonia sp. | reverse complement strand
GGATGTCCTCTGGGAGGTCGTCGAGCGCGTCGTTGGCCGATTCCACCGGGGCGATGATGACCAGGCCGGCGACCCGCTGGTCAAGGTGACGGCCGATCGCGTCGGCGATCGGCTGCCGGTCCAGCGTACGGACGCTCTCCACGTTGACCGTGAAGCCGCGCCTGACGGCCTCCTCCGCGAGAGCGCTAAGTGTGGCGGCCGGCCCAAACAGCGTGGATGACCGGGAGACGACCCCGATGACCTGGGAAGTCCCCGTCACGAGGAGGCGGGCGGCTTTGTTCGGCCGGTAGCCGAGCTCGTTGATGGCCGCCTGCACCCTGAGCCGGGTCTGCTCCCGCACATTCGGATGGTCGTTCAGTACCCGCGAGACGGTCTGGTGCGAGACGCCTGCCAACTTGGCGACGTCGGTCATCGCCGGCTCTCTCGCGGGTCTGACCACGTAGTTCCCCAATTGATTGTCGAGTTAGCCCATCTCGCTGCGGCAATACTCTATCCCCCGACGTCAATCCATGTCCGGGTCGCCGGGCCTTGCTTCACCGGCAGCTCCTCAGCACCTCGATTGTGAACGTTAACAGATAAACCTGTCAACGCACCAAGCGCCGCATCGTGCCACTTTCCTGCGTCTGCACAGCTCAGGCTGCTTATGCGCCGGGCCGGCCCGCGGTTGGGATCGCACCGAGGCCACGATAACGAGATAACGTCGGAGGTATTGACACCCTACTTTGAGCACGTTAACAATCTGAGCCACGAGCGGTTTGCGCACCCGGGCCGCTTGGGCGACGTCCAGCCGGGACATTGGCGGGCGGCGCACAGCGCAGCCGGGCCGCCAAGGGAGACGAGACGACGTGACTGCGGACACCAGGCCCCTGGTCGTGGGGGTGGACTTCGGCACGCTCTCGGCGCGTGCCGTGGTGGTGCGGGCCAGCGATGGCGCCGAGCTCGGCACCGGGGTCGGCGAATACGCGCACGGCGCGATCGAGCGGACGCTGCCGTCCAGCGGGCAGCCGCTCCCGCCGGACTGGGCGCTCCAGGACCCGGCGGACTGGCGTGCCGCGCTCGGTACCGCGGTCCGTGAGGCGCTCCGTGACGCAGGGGCCGACCCGGCGGCGGTGGTCGGCATCGGCACCGACTTCACGGCCTGCACGGTGCTGCCGGTGCTGCGGGACGGCACACCGCTGTGCGAGGTTCCCGGGCTGCGCGAACGCCCGCACGCCTGGCCCAAGCTGTGGAAGCACCACGCGGCGCAGCCGCAGGCCGACCGGATCAGCGACCTCGCCCACGCGCGCCACGAGGCATGGATCGCCAGGTACGGCGGCCGGATCTCGTCCGAGTGGGAGTTTGCCAAGGCCCTCCAGCTCCTCGAGGAGGACCCGGGCACCTACCAGCGGACCGAACGGTGGATCGAGGCGGCCGACTGGATCATCTGGCAGCTTTGCGGCACCGAGACGCGCAACGCTTGCACCGCCGGGTACAAGGGGATCTACCAGGACGGGCGCTATCCGTCCGCGGACTACCTCAAGGCGCTTAACCCGGCCTTCGCCGACTTCGCGCAGACCCGGCTGGCGGGCGTGCCGCTGTCCGCGCTCGGCAGCCGCGCAGGCACGATGACCGCCGAGGGCGCCGCGCTCACGGGGCTTCCCGAGGGCATCGCGGTCGCCACCGGCAACGTCGACGCGCATGTCACCGCTCCCGCCGCCCGGGCCATCGCGCCCGGTCAGATGCTCGCGATCATGGGCACCTCGACCTGCCACGTGATGAACAGCGACCGGCTCGCGGACGTGCCGGGCATCTGCGGCGTGGTGGACGGCGGGATCATCGCGGGCAAGTTCGGCTACGAGGCGGGGCAGAGCGCGGTCGGTGACATCTTCGCGTGGTGGACCGGCCTAGGCGTCCCGGAAAGCTACCTCGAGGACGCCGCGGAGCGCGGCCAGGACCTGCACGAGTACCTGTCCAGCCGGTGCGAGGGACAGCCGGTCGGTGCGCACGGCCTCATCGCGCTCGACTGGATGGGCGGCAACCGGTCGATCCTCGTCGATCACCACCTGTCCGGGGTGATCGCCGGCCTGTCGCTCGCCACCACGCCTGAAGAGGTTTACCTGGCCCTGCTCGAGTCCACTGCCTACGGCACCCGGGTGATCGTCGAGGCGTTCGAGGCCGCCGGGCTGCCGGTGACCGAGTTCATCGTCGCCGGCGGGCTCAAGCGCAACCGGCTGCTGATGCAGATCTATGCGGATGTGCTGGACCGCCCCATCTATGTGACCACCTCGGATCAGGGCCCGGCGCTCGGGTCGGCGATTCACGCCGCGGTCGCCGCCGACCTGCACGCCGACGTGGCCGCCGCATCGGCCGTGATGGGCCGGGTCGATGAGACGGCCTACCTTCCCGATCCCGCCCGGGCGGACATCTACGACGAGCTCTTCGCCGAGTACCGCGCCCTGCACGACTACTTCTCCGGCAGGCCGGAATTGGCCGGCAATGACGTGCTGCACCGGCTACGCGACCGCAGGAACGGAGCGACCCCCGGATGAGCGCTCTCAGCGCACCGCTCAAGGCGCTGCGCGAGCAGGTCAGCGCGCTGCACGCCGAACTCGTCAGGTACGGGCTCGTCGTGTGGACGGCGGGCAACGTCTCTGGCCGTGTCCCCGGCCACGACCTGATGGTGATCAAGCCGAGCGGCGTCTCCTACGACGAGCTGACCCCGGAATCCATGATCGTCTGCGACCTGGACGGCAGCGTGGTCCAGGGCGACCTTTCCCCGTCAAGCGACACCGCCGCGCACGCCTACGTCTACCGGCACATGCCGGAGGTCGGCGGCGTCGTGCACACGCACTCCACTTACGCCTGCGCGTGGGCGGCGCGCGGCGAGCCCGTGCCTTGCGTGCTCACCGCGATGGCCGACGAGTTCGGCGGGGAGATCCCTGTCGGGCCTTTCGCGCTGATCGGCGACGACTCCATCGGCCGGGGCATCGTCGAGACCCTTACCGGCCACCGCTCCGCGGCTGTGCTGATGCGCAGCCACGGGGTGTTCACGATCGGCAAGGACGCCCGCGCGGCCGTCAAGGCGGCCGTGATGTGCGAGGACGTCGCCCGCAGCGTGCACCTCTCCCGCCAGCTCGGCGAGCCGCTGCCGATCGCCAAGGCCGACATAGACCGCCTCTACGACCGCTACCAGAACGTCTACGGCCAGCCAGGAAAGTCCTGAGTCCCAGCTCCCCTCCCACCGATTCACAGCGACAGCATTCACGTTGACCCCGAATGGAGTCCCTCGCATCATGAGCACCTCCCCCACCCGAGAGATCTGGTTCGTCACAGGCAGCCAGGGCCTTTATGGCGAGGAGACCCTGCGCCGGGTGGCCAGCCAGTCCCAGGTGATCGCGGAGGGGCTCGACGCCGCGCCGGACGTCGTGATCCGCGTGGTGTGGAAGCCGGTGCTCACCGACGCGGCGGCCATCAGGCGGCTGTGCCTCGACGCCACCGCCGATGACTCGTGCATCGGCCTGATCGCGTGGATGCACACATTCTCCCCCGCGAAGATGTGGATCGCCGGGCTTGAGGCGCTCGGCAAGCCGCTGCTGCACCTGCACACGCAGGCCAACGTGGCGCTGCCGTGGGCGGACATCGACATGGACTTCATGAACCTGAACCAGGCCGCGCACGGCGACCGCGAGTTCGGCTACATCCAGACCAGGCTCGGCATCGCCCGCAAGACCGTCGCCGGCCATGTGTCCGACCCCCGGGTGATCGCCTCGGTCGCGACGTGGGCGCGGGCCGCTGCCGGATGGGCGGCCACGAGGTTCATGAAGCTCGCCCGCTTCGGCGACAACATGCGCTATGTGGCGGTGACCGAGGGCGACAAGACCGAGGCCGAGGCCGTCTTCGGCGTCCAGGTCAACACCTGGGCCGTCAACGACCTGGTGGCGGCCGTGGACGCGGCGCCCAGGGACGGCATCGACGCGCTCGTCGCCGAGTACGCAGACCGCTACGACGTGGCGCCAGAACTGCTCCCAGGCGGCGAACGGCACGAGTCGCTGCGCTACGGCGCGGCGATTGAGCTTGGCCTGCGGTCCTTCCTTGACGCCGGCGGTTTCGGCGCGTTCACGACCAGCTTCGAAGACCTTGGCGGCCTGCGCCAGCTCCCCGGCCTCGCCGTCCAGCGGCTGATGGCCGACGGCTACGGCTTCGGCGCAGAAGGCGACTGGAAGACGGCCATCCTCGTCCGCGCCGCCAAGGTCATGGGCGCCGGCCTGCCGGGCGGCGCCTCCCTCATGGAGGACTACACCTACGACCTCACCCCTGGAGAGGAGCGAATCCTCGGCGCCCACATGCTCGAAGTCTGCCCCACCCTCACCGCCGCCCGCCCTCGCGTGGAGATCCACCCGCTGTCCATCGGCGGCCGCGAGGACCCCGTCCGCCTGGTCTTCACCGCCGACCCTGGCCCCGGCGTGGTCGTCGCCCTGTCCGACATGCGCGACCGGTTCCGGCTGGTCGCCAACCAGGTCGAGCTCGTTCCCCCGAGCGCCCCGCTACCGAAGCTGCCCGTCGGCCGCGCCGTCTGGAAGCCCGCTCCCGACTTCGCCACTTCCGCCACCGCCTGGCTCACCGCCGGCGCGGCACACCATACCGCGATGTCCACCGCGGTCGGCCTTGAAGCCTTCGAGGACTACGCCCGGATGGCAGGCACCGAGCTCCTGGTGATCGACTCGACGACAACGCTCCGGTCATTCGAGGCCGAAATCCGGGCAAACGCCGCCTATTACCGCCTCGCGCGCGGAATCTGAGCGCAACGGAGCGCAAGGGAAACCGCCTCCGACAACCTGCCTAGCGGGCGGGCCGCGAACGAAGACGGTGGATAGCCTTCCGCTGCGTGCTTTACGCGCCCATCTTCAGGATTGCCCAGACCTTCTTGCCGGCCCAGCCGGGGACGGTTTCCCAGCCCCAGTCATCGGCCAGCGTCTCGATGATCTCCAGCCCGCGGCCTGACTCCTCATCCGGCTCCGGATGCCGGGCCACGGGAGCGCCGAATGCCGCGGGCAGGGTGTCCCAGACCTCGATCATGAGCCGCACGTGGTCGCAGAACAGCCGGATCCACAACAGCGGGATCTTGCCGTCCGCGTCATACCTCGGGGCACCGTCTGCGTTCGTCGCTGCCCGCACAACGTTGGTGCTCAACTCGCTGACCAGCAGTTCGGTAACGTCGGCCAGCGTGTCCAAGCCCCAGAGGTTGAGCGTGGCACCGACGAAGCCGCGCGCGAGGCGCGGAACGGTCGGCAACGCCCCGAGGGGGCCGAGATCGGATATCAGTGGCCAGTCAGCCACGGGAGGCTCGTCGCTTCTGTCCTGGGCACGGTGGTCGCGGAACGCGGCCCCGGGCCGAACGGAGGATTAACCGCACGGCTGAACACAGTACCCGTTCGCTGGCCAGCCTTACCGCCTTTGCCGCGCGACTGTGACCGGTAGTCACGCAGGGGGCCAATGAGCCAGGGACGGCGCCCCACCCGCGCACAGTACCCCATAACAGCCGGAACGCCGCTGATCACTAGAACGTTACGCAGGCGCCGGGACGGAAGCGCGCCCCGTGACCGGGAATTATCACCGTGGAGACCTTCAGCACATACCCCTCATGCAGCACGTGCACCTCGGCTGAACCCGTGGCCGGGATCTCGAAGTCTGTCACGGACCGACCTTACCGTGACGCGCTACCTCCAGATATGCCTGACCTGTGAACTCTGAGGATTCGTGAACCCGTGACCAGCGAGGAATCGCCGTTACGGCAGCTCAATCGGGAGCCGGATGCCGTCGAGCGCGTGAGCACAGAGGTCGTCCTCGCGCTCGTCGGGGAACGCGGCGATGATCTTCGCCACCAGTTCGCGGAGGCGGGTCATGTTCTTGCCGAACACTTCGAAGACCTCGGCCTGCGTGACTCCGTCGCCTTCTTGCACACCCGCGTCGGTATCGGTGACCAGCGCCAGCGTCGTGTAGCACATGGCCAGCTCGCGCGCCAGGACCGCCTCGGGGTGCCCGGTCATGCCGATCAGCGACCAGCCCTGCGCCGCGTGCCACCGCGACTCCGCGCGGGTCGAGAAGCGCGGGCCGTCGATGACGACGAGTGTCCCCGAGCCGGCCGGCACCCAGCCGGCCTTCCGCGCGGCCGCGATCGCGTGCGTCCGGCCTGACGGGCAGTAGGGGTCGGCGAACGGGATGTGCACCGCGTACTCGTCGTAGTAGGTCTGGGCGCGGCCCCTGGTCCTGTCCACCAGCTGATCGGGGATGATCAGCGTGCCTGGGCCGTACGACGCGGTGAGCGAGCCCACCGCGCTCGGCGCCAGGATCCGCCGCACGCCGAGCGCGCGCAGCGCCCACATGTTGGCGCGGAACGGGATCTTGTGCGGCGGGAACCGGTGGTCCTTGCCGTGTCTCGGCAGGAAGGCCACCCGGCGGCCCTCGACCTGGCCGACGAGCACCGCCTCGCTCGGCTCGCCGAACGGCGTCTCGACCCTGACCTCCTCCGCGTCGGTCAGGAACTCATAGAAACCGGATCCGCCGATGACCCCGATGTCCGCGACCGGCTTCTGGGAGGACGGATGGTCGTCCACCCGGGGGGCAGCAGTCATCGCGGTTAGGCGACCTTCTCGCCGGAAGACCCACCAGAAGAGCCACGAGAGGAGGACGACGCGGAACCGGCGGAAGACGACGATGACGAGTCGCCACCCGACTTCGAAGACGACGACGAGGAATCGGACGAAGACGAAGACGAATCGGACGAGGAAGAAGACGAGCCCTTCTCCTTCGGCTCCTTCGAGGCGCTCTC
>JAWWPV010000236.1:0-5541 GCA_033854775.1 Trebonia sp. | reverse complement strand
GCGCCGCCGGCCGTCCGGCCGGCGGCGGCGCGACCGCGGGTGCCGGGAACGGCCTGTGGGCGGGCAACGGGACGCTTACCACTGCGCAGCATGACCTGCTCGATTACGTCCAGCAGCACCGCGACGGCGCACGCTACGTCCTGACCACGACGAGCGTGTACGAGGCGACCACGTACATCCTGCGCGCCAGCGCTGACGTGCTGTCAGTCGGCGGATTCACCGGCCAGGTGCCATCCCCGACGCTGACGCAGTTCGAGCACTACATCGCCAGCGGCCAGGTGCGTTACGTCTACCTGACCACGTTCGGCGGCCTCGCGGGCCCAGCCGGGCAAACCAGTCAGGCCAGCCAGACCGCCGAGTCGCAGATAGAGGCATGGGTCCCGGGCCACTGCTCCAAGGTCCCCGCCAGCGACTACGGCGGTACCTCGACGTCGAGCACCTCCGGCACCCTCTACGAGTGCACCGGCTCCTGACAGTGCCGGGTCCTCAAGCTTGTCGCATGTCCCGACAATGTCGGCCTCGGCGAACGCGGCCAGGAACATAAAAGTCCGCATCCATGTAACCGGCCTGGCGATTTGCCGCCACTCGGACGCGCACCCGGGTGGCCATGTCCACAGAACGGGGCTTCAACACCGATCCGGCCATCGAGCGGCGGCTCGGCAGCTTCCGCGGCGGACTGCCCGCCAGCCGAAACGCAGGAAAGCCGGTGCGCATGAGTCCCGTCATGGGTGCCGGCCCGCATCCGGCAATCCAGGATGCCAGAACTGTGGAACACGCGTACGTTCGGAATAATCGTGCACGGCAGGTCCTGGCGATGGCAGACGCCTTGCCCCGGCAGATCGCTCGCGGCAAGCTAGCCGCGATGGCCAAGGCGGCAGAGCGGCTGCGCGGCGAGATCGGCTGAGGGGGGCATCAGTGCGGTTCAGCACCTACCGGACATCCGGCGGCGCCGGTGTCGGTGTGTGGCGGGGCGAGCGCCTGCATCCGGTGCCAGGCGTGACGCGCCTGATCGACCTGCTCGGCGACGACGGCTCCCGGCTGCGCGCGGCCGGCGAGGCAGCCATGTCGGGGGTGGGTCTCGAACCCGCGGAGGTCGAGCTGCTCGCGCCGGTGCCGGCACCACCGTCCATCAGGGACTTCATGGCGTTCGAGGAGCACGTGGTGACTGCCAGCGCAGCGATTGGCCTCACGGTCGACCCGCTCTGGTACCACCAGCCCGTGTTCTACTTCACCAACCCGGCAGCGGTCCAGGGACCCTACGCCGATGTCGCCGTCCCGCCCGGCAGTGCCGCACTCGACTACGAAATCGAGGTGGCCGCCGTCATCGGCAGGGACGGCGCCGACCTGACGCCCGCCGAGGCCGCGGACCATATCGCCGGCTTCATGCTGTTCTGCGACTGGAGCGCCCGCGACCTGCAAGCCGCCGAGATGAGGCTCAACCTCGGGCCGGCCAAGGGCAAAGACTCGGCGAACGGCTTCGGACCGTGGCTGGTGACGGCCGACGAGTTTGCACCGCTGGTCGCGGGCCTGGGCTACGACGTCGCGCTGACCGCGTCGGTCAACGGCGTGACCTGCAGCAGCGGCAACCTGGCGGACCTGTACTGGTCGTTCGGCGAGATGATCTCCTACGCCTCGCGGGGCACCAGGGTCCTGCCCGGTGACGTCATCGGCAGCGGGACCGTCGGCACCGGCTGCATCCTCGAGCTCTCCCGGGTGCACGGCACCGACGCCTTTCCGTACCTGCGCCCCGGTGACCGGGTGCGGCTGGAAGGCGGCCCGCTCGGCGCCATCGAGGCGCGCATCACCGTCGGCCGGCCGGCCGTGCCGCTCCGCCCGGCGGCACCGGATCAGACGGTCGGTCATGAACATAAGGAGTCAGGACAGTGAGCGACGGCCCGGAACACACGCACGAGATCATCTCGCCCGGACGCCCGCGGACCGTCGAGGTCGCCGACGGCGTCTACGCCTACGTCCAGCCGGACGGGACCTGGTGGATCAACAACACCGGTTTCGTCGTCGGACCGCAGGGGGTGTTCAGCATCGACGCGTGCTCCACCGAGCGGCGCACGCGGGCTTACCTCGCGGCTATCAGGGACATTACCCCGGCACCCGTGCGCACCGTTCTTAACACGCACCACCACGGCGACCACACGTTCGGCAACGCGCTGTTCCCCACCGCGACCATCGTCGCGCACGAGCGCGCCCGGGCTGAGGCGATCGCGTTCGGCCCGGCCAGGGATCTGCCGTTCTGGGAGAACCCGGACTGGGGGCAGCTGCCGCTTGAGCCGCCGTTTCTCACGTTCGCTGACGAGATCGCACTCCATGCCGGGGACATGCGCATCACCGTGAAGCACGTCGGAACGGCGGCACACACCACCAACGATGTGCTGGCATGGTTTCCTGAGCAGTCCGTGCTGTTCTGCGGCGACCTGGTGTTCAACGGCGGCACGCCGTTCCTGCTGATGGGGTCGGTGGCAGGCTGCGTCGAGGCGCTGGAAAAGGTTGTGCTGGCGCTTGGCGCCCGGACCGTCGTGCCCGGCCACGGACCCGTGTTCGAGGGCACGGCCCCGATCGAGGCCACGCTCGACTACCTGCGATTCGTCCTCGACCTCGCAGCCCGCGGCCGTGCGGCCGGCGTGCCGCCGCTTGACGCCGCCAGGGAGACCGGCCTCGGCCGGTTCGCCGACTGGCCGGACGCGGAGCGCCTCGTCGGGAACCTGCACCGCGCTTACGCGGAACTGGCCGGAACCCCGCGCGGCGGACCGATCGACGTCATGGGCGCACTGGCGGACATGGTCGCTTACAACGGCGGCAAGCCGCTGACGTGCCTTGCCTTATGCAGCCCGGAAAGAGTGACCATGCGCGTGTCACCCGAGGCGCCGTCCGACGGGGTGCCGCGCTGGTTCGCGCTCGGGCTGCTGCGGGAAGGCGCTAGGTTTGTCTGGCGCCGTCGGCGTGGTAGTTATCTGCAGGCGAGCCATCTAACGAGCACCGGAGGTCGCGACGATGCCGCACGAAGACGTGCTGATCCCCACCGCCGATGGCCGCGCGAGGGGGACGCTGCACGTTCCTGACTCCGGCGGCCAGTGGCCAGGCGTGGTCATCTTCCCCGACGGGGGCGGGTTCCGCGAGACGTTCGGGGAGATGGGCGATCACCTAGCGGGCCTCGGCTACGTCGCGCTTGTCCCTGACGTCTACTACCGCTCGGGCGAGTGGGCGCCGTTCGACATGGCTACCGCTTTCTCCGACGAGAAGGAGCGCGCCCGGCTCTTCGGCGTCATGGGGTCGCTCACGAACGAGCGGATCATCGAAGACGCCGGCGCCTACGCGGACTTCCTCCTGGCGCGGCCGGAGGTTCGCGGGAACGCGATCGGCACCACGGGCTACTGCATGGGCGGGCGCATGTCGATGCTCGCTGCGGGCGGCATCGGGGCGAAGATCGGCGCGGCCGCGTCGTTCCACGGCGGACGGATCGCCGTCGCCGACGACCCGGCGAGCCCGCACCTGGCGGCGGATCGCATCACCGCCACGGTCTACGTGGCAGGCGCCATCGAGGACCGCTCGTTCACCCCCGAGCAGGCTGAACTACTCGACAGCGCGCTCACCGCCGCCGGTGTCGAGCACACCGTCGAGTTCTACCCGGCCCACCACGGGTTCGCCGTCCCGGACAACGACACCTACGACCCGGCGGCGAGCGCCCGGCACTGGGAAGCGCTCAAGCATCTCTACCAGAGCCGGCTCTAGGCTCTAGCCGGAACGGCCACAAGCTGGCCAGCCGCCAGCGCTCGCTGCGCCGCAGCAGGCCCGGCGCGTTCGGGATAACCTGTGGGTGATGACGAAGGACAGACGGACCGCTACGCCGACTGCGGTCCACGTGAACGGGCAACGGCGGGAAGTGCGCACGGAACAGGACACGGCGCTGCTGTACGTCCTGCGGAACCATCTCGGCCTGAAGGGCACCCGGTTCGGCTGCGGCCTCGGCCTGTGCGGGGCGTGCATGGTGCTCGTCGACGGGCGTACGGCCTACTCGTGTGACACGCCGCTGTGGGCCGTGCTTGACAAGGAAATAACCACGGTCGAGGGCCTTGGCGCCGCTGGCCGGCCGCATCCGGTAACCGAGGCGCTCATCGCGGGACAGGCCGCCCAGTGCGGTTACTGCATGTCCGGCGTGACCATCGCGGCGGTCGAGCTGCTGAGTCGCAGCGACGATCCCTCCGACGCGGAGGTTCGCGCCGCCCTGGACCGCAACCTGTGCCGGTGCGGCGCGCACAACCGCATCGTCCGCGCCGTGCTCGCGGCCGCGGCCGAACTGCGGGCGGGCCGGGGGGACGCGGCGTGAGCCCGGTGACGCAGGTCGTCGCGCTGCCGCCTTCGGTGGCGGCGAACCCGCGCCTCGGTGACTGGCTCCGCGTGCTGCCCTCCGGCGTCGTTGAGGTACGGCCGGGAAAGGTGGAAATCGGGCAGGGTGTGCTCACCGCGCTGTCCCAGATCGCTGCCGAGGAACTGGACGTCGGCGTCGCCCGGGTGCGGATGATCCCCCCGGCCACCGGTGTCAGCCCCGACGAGGGCTACACCGCGGGCAGCTTGTCCATCCAGCACTCTGGCGCTGCGATCCGCCTGGTGTGCGCGGAGGCCAGGGTGTGTTACCTGGGCGTCGCGGCGGCCAGGCTCCGCGTCGCGGAGAGCAAGCTGACCGTAGCCGACGGCCAGATCCTGGCGCCGGACGGCCGGTCCACCAGCTACTGGGAACTCGCCGACGACGCGCTCCTCGACCGGGCCGCCAGCGGCGATTACCAGCCCAAACCCGCTTTCGCTTACCACGTCGTCGGCACGAGCGTGCCGAGGCTTGACCTGCCTGACAAGCTCACAGGGCGGCCTCGCTTCGTGCACGACCTGTCGCCTGACGGACTGTGTTACGGCCGGATCGTCCGCCCGCCGTCCCGCGGCGCGGCGCTTACCGGTCTCGACACGACGGCGACGTTGGCCCTGCCCGGCGTGCTCACGGTGGTGCGGGACGGCAGCTTCCTCGGCGTGGTCGCCGAGCGCGAGGAGGTCGCGCTGCGCGCCGCCGACCGGCTGCGCGCCGGCGCCACCTGGGAGCGGCGCCCGACTCTGCCGGACCCTGGCGACCTGCCGGGCTTCCTTCGCTCGGCGGCGGCCGAGACGGCCGTGCTCGCCGAACGTGGCGCCCCCCCGGCCAGGGAGCAGGTCGCGACGTCGGTCGAGGCCACCTATCACCGGCCGTACCTGGCGCACGCGTCCATGGGGCCGTCGAGTGCCACCGCCCTGTTCGGCAGCCGGGACGGCAGCCGGCTCCAGGTGTGGTCGCACTCCCAGGGCATCTACCTGCTGCGCGCCGAGCTCGCCCGCGCGCTTGGCCTCGCCGACGACGACGTCACGGTCAGGCACGTGGAGGGTCCCGGCTGCTACGGCCACAACGGCGCCGACGACGCCGCCATGGACGCCGCCCTGCTCGCTATGGCCGTGCCGGGCCGGCCCGTCCAGGTGGTCTGGAGCCGGGCCGACGAACTGGCCTGGGCG
>JAWWPV010000235.1:0-14024 GCA_033854775.1 Trebonia sp. | reverse complement strand
GCCACCCGCGCCGGAGATCCGGCCGCCGCCCCCGCCTGGCAGGCTGCGGTGAATCGAGTAGAGGTGCCGCGCGCGGGCCTCCACCTGGGCCCGGACCCCGGCCGCCGCCAGCTGGGTGCGCATCCCGGTGATCAGCTCGTCGAGGGCGGCGTTCCTGTCGCCCTCGGTCTGCCGGACCAGCGCCGCGACCCGGCCGTGCGCCTCGGGGGAAAGGGTGGCGAACGCCAGGTCCTCCAGCTCCCGCTGGTAGTCATACAACCCGAGCCGCTGGGCGAAGGGCACGAGCAGCTCCATGGACGCCCGGGCAATCCGCTCGCGTTTCTCCCGCTTGGGGTGGTGGCCAAGCGTCCGCAGGTTGTGCACGCGGTCGGCAAGCTTGATGACGAGCACCCGCAGGTCGATCGAGGCGGCGAGGATCATCTTGCGGAACGTCTCGCCCTCGGCGTGGTCGCCCCACTTGGACCCGTCGAGCTTGGTGACCCCGTCGACGAGGACCGCGACCTCCCCGCCGAACTCCGCCTTCACCTGGCCGATCGTCAGCCCGGTGTCCTCCACCGTGTCGTGCAGCAGCGCGGCCACCAGCGTGGTGGTGTCCATCCCGATGTCCGCGAGCAGGATCGCCACCGCGAGCGGGTGGGTGATGTACGGCGCGCCGGACTTGCGGACCTGCCCGCTGTGCCAGTGATCGGCGACGGCGTAAGCGCGGCGGAGCAGCCCCGCGTCGGCACCGGGGAAGACCCGCCGGTGCGCGGAGATCAGCGGCCGCACCGCGTCCGCTCCGTCCGCCGTCGTCTCCGCCTTCGGGGCGCCCGCCGCAAGCGCCGCCAGCCGCCGGGCTACAGCCACGCGCACGTCCCATCAATATCGTCGCAACTTAATGTTCACCCGCTGTGAGAGACATTAGCCGCTGAGAGCCCCGCTCGCAGGCTTCTGCTGTGACACGGGTAGCGGAGTGTGACCATCGTCGCCTAGCGGGGCAAGACTGCCCAGCTAACCCACGGCGACAGGCGGGTGAACCGCATCTTGCGGCGCACCGCTCCCATCGCGCTGCGCGCTTGTTGCTGTTATCAGTGGCAGCTCAGAAAGGAGCTCCTCGCCGGATCCGGCGGGCTCGCGCGGGTGAGCACGCCCCGCAGCCGGGTAGTCCCCGGCCTATGGGACTTTTCGGGCAGCATCAGCACCCTCACCGTGACGCGTACGAGGCCGTGTACGGGGCGCGGCGCCCGCACCATCAGGTCACCCACGAGATCCTCGCCGCCGCGGTCGGGTTCGAGGCGATGCGCATGTACGAGCACCAGCGCGAGCGCGAGGGCATCCCGGAGCACCACCGGGTCGCCAAGGAACTCCTCGCCGCGTTCGTCGCCGCCGAGATCGACAAGCACTTCGACACCGGGCGCTACCATCACCTGAGCCGGCACGAGGCCCACCGGATGGCCCGCGAGCAGGCCGAGTACCTGTGGCAGCAGCGGTACGGCCGGTACTGAGGGCCCCCGGCCTCGCTTACGAGGCGCTGTGCGGGTCGGGCCCCGGGTCCGCACAGGCTGCCACGACGGCGAGGCGGGGCAGGTACCTCGCCGCACAGGGCGGTGCTTGCGTTCCTCGGCCCGTCAGGCTTCCGGGTGGTTGGGCCCACCTGCCGGGCCCTTCCCCGCTTCGCTCGCGGCCGCGGTCAGCTTCGCGTAGTCGTAGGCGTCGTCCGGGTGGGCACGGACGTACTCATCCAGGCCCAGGGCGTCCGCGCCGACCAGGATGCGCCAGGCGCCGGCCCGGACCCCGTCGAGAATGACGGTCGCGGCGCCCGCCGCGCTGAGCGGGGCGCTGTCGTGGAAGCCCTGGTTCGCCGCGAGGGCGTCGGCCTCGGGCACGCCGAAGGCCATCATCGAGTTCGCGACGATGTTCGTGGCGACGTGGCCGGGCATCACGACGGCGACCCGGACGTGCGGGGCGTGGACGCGCAGGTCCTCGATGAGCGCCTCGGAGAATCCCTTCACCGCGAACTTGGCGGTGGAGTACGCGGTGTGCGGCACGCCCTGGCCGAGTGACGCCCAGAAGCCGTTGACGCTGCTCGTGTTCACGAGCACGCCCTCGGCGCTCTTGACCAGCAGCGGCAGGAACGCGCGGGCGCAGTGGTACACACCCCAGAAGTCGACCGCGAATACGCGCTCCCACTGCTCGCGCGGATCGTTGACGAAGCTCCCGCCGCCGCCTATGCCGGCGTTGCTGAAGACGAGGTCCACGTGGCCGGCGGCGTGCGCGGACAGGACCTCATCGCGGAACCGCAGCACCTGCGCCTCGTCGGCCACGTCGCACGAGTGGCTGGTGACCGTGGTGCCGCCGGGCGCGGCCGCGCGGGCGAGGGCCGCCGTCTCCGCGATCGCCTCCTTGTGCACGTCGCACGCGGCGACCGAGCAGCCCTCGGCCGCGAGCTGCCTGACCAGTTCACGGCCCATCCCCGAGCCGCCCCCGGTCACGACGGCGACCTTGCCAGCGAACGATTCCATCGGGCGCCTCCCGCCGCCAGCCTAACAACGGGGAAGCAGTACCGGCAGTCCCCGAACATGCGGGTCACCCCTTACCGGTACTCGGCGAGCCGCGGCCACGATCACGGCGGCGATAGTGCGGAGGCCGGGCTCGAGGAGTCCGACTGGACCGGCTCGTCGGGCGATGCCTGCCCGGGTAGCTGTCTCATCGTCCGGACCGGGGAGGCGATGAGGATCGTGATGCTGGCTACTCCGAGCGCCGCGGCGAGGGTGATCGCGTGGGCGAGGCCGAGCTGGGTGCCGATGGCTGCGGCGGCTAGCCCGGCGAGCGCCCGGGCACCGTAGTTCCCGGCCATGCTGGCGCCCGATACCCGGCCGAGCATAGGCAAGGGCGTGACCGTCTGCTGCAGGGAGAGCCCGTTGATGTCGTTGAGCATCAGCCCGAAGCCGGAGACGAGCTCGGCAGCGGCGATCGTGGCACACGCGGCCCAGGGGTGGGTCCGCGGTGCAAGCGGGATCGCGAACAGCGCTACGGCGTAGACCAGCGAGCCCAGGATAAGAGCGCGCCCGATCCCGAGCCGGCGGGTAAGGGGAACGGTCAGCACCGAGCCGGCCAGCGCGCCGGCCGCTCCGGTCCCGACGGCGAGCCCGATCTGGGCGGAGGAAAGGTGAAGGTCGCGTACGGCGAAGGGGATGAGCAGCGTGAAATAGATCGCGTAGCACAGGCTGAGCACCGTGCAGCAGGCCAGGTAGGGCCGAAGAACGGGATGCCTGGCGATGAACCGTATCCCGGCTGCGACTCCCGGGCGGGGGTCTTGCCCGCTGGCGGCCTGCGGGATCCGCACGGTGCGGATCAGCACTGCCGAGGCCAAGAATGAGGCGGCGTCGAAGAAGATGGCGCCGGGAGCGGTGGCGAGCTGGACCAGCAGGCCGCCCAGCCCGGGGCCAGCCACCCAGGAAAAGGAATAGCTGCCGCGCAACAGCGAGTTGCCCGCCGCACGCTGCCCGGCTGGGACGAGCGCCGGGACCACGCTGGCGGCGGTCACGTCGAACAGGACCGCGGCGGTGCCGGCCACGGCGGCCACGGCGTACAGCTGCGGCATGCTCAGCGCCCCGAGCGCGTACGCAACGGGAATGCTGGCAAGCAGCAGCACCCGGGCCAGGTCCGCCGATACCAGCACGGGCCTGCGCCTGCGGCAGCGGTCGACCCAGCCGCCGGCGTGCACCCCGAACAGCAGCATCGGCAGCGTCGCGGCCGTGGCCAGGTAGCCGACCTGGGCCGTGGTCGCGTGGACGGCCAGCACCGCGGCCAGCGGCAGCGCGATCAAAGTAACCTGGTCGCCGAGGTAAGAGACCGACTGAGCCGTCCAGAAACGGCGGAAGTCGCGCTGGCCCAGCAGGGCCAGCCGGCGGGCGGGGAGCTGGACAGCGACCATACTTGTTTAGTACCACTAAACCAGTAGGTGCGCAACTGAAGCACCGGGAGGCCGCGACATGCCAGCACGACGACGCGCAGGCAACGATGACGCCAGCCTGGGCGGCCGCCTGCGCGCCGCGCGAGAGGCCAGGGGCGTCACTCTCGCCGCGCTCGCTGAGCAGGCCGGCCTGACCAAGGGGTTCATCTCCCAGCTGGAACGCGGCCTCAGCCAGGCATCCGTGACATCACTGCAGCGCATCTGCGCAGTGCTGGATGTGCCCCCGAGCGCGATCCTGGACCCGCTGCCCGAGGGCCCGGTCACACCGGCCGACGCGCCCCAGATCTCCTTCGGCGGCCAGGGGGCGCGCGACCGGCTGCTCACCCCGGCAGGGTTTCCCGGATTCCAGGTCCTGCACGCCACCGTTCAGCCGCACGGCCGCAACCTCGGCACCAGCGCCCACCGGCCGGACCAGAGCCACTTCGTCCTCGTCCTGCACGGCACGTTCACCCTCACGCTGAACGGCGCCGCCAATAAGCTCAGCGCCGGGCAATCGATCACCTTCCGCGGAACCGACACCTATTCCTGGGCCAACCCCAGCCCGGACACGCCATGCGAGGTGCTCTGGGTCCTCTCACCACCCCAGCTCTAACCGGCCAGGCCGAACGCGCGGGGGGCCGAGCAGGAGAAATCAATTACTAATTGTGTACTAACAGCAGCTCATTGTGGGCATGCTTCCACGCGACACGCCGACCCGGGGGAATCGGAGGCGCACCATGAGCACTCCCAATGGTCAGCAGGAGCCCAACGGGCCGAATCCCAATCAGCCAGGCCCGCAACCGTCCCAGGTTCCGGCAGGACAGGACACCTACGCGCCGGAGGAGGACATCCCGCGCCAGCAAGCCCCGCGCGAGGACCAGTACGCCGCCCCTGGTCAGGGCCAGCAAGCGCCAGGTCAGGGCCAGCAAGTCCCCGGTCAGGGCGCTGGGCCGGCGGACAGCCGGCAGGGGACTTACAACGCGTACCCGCCCGCCGGCGGGTACTACCCCGGCGGCGCCAGGCCGCTTTCTTACCTGGACGGTGCCCCGGTCGGCTTCGGCGACGCCGTCCGTGGGGCGGTCCGTAACATATTCACCTACTACGGGCGGGCCTCCCGGTCGGCGTTCTGGTGGTTCGCCCTGCTCGAGGTCATCGCCTACCTGATCGTGAGCTGGATATCCGACGTGTCGACGGTCGCCGGCATCATCGTCGACATTGTGGTAGCGCTTCCCATGATCCTCGCCGGCATCGCCCTCGCGGTCAGGCGGCTGCATGACGGCAACCGGACCGGGTGGTGGTGGTGGATCGGCTTCATCCCGGTCGTGGGCGGGATCATCCTCCTGGTCTTCTACCTGCTACCGGGAACGCCGGGGCCCAACCGCTACAACGTCACCAGTTAGCCGCCGGGGCGGGTCGCTCGGCGAGCCGCTTCAGGTTCAGCAGCTGCCGGCGGGCCATGATCAGGTCGCCAACGGACAGCCCGACGGCCTTCAATCGGGTGGTCCGCATCACGACCTTGAGCAGCAGGCGCGTCGAGTCGTCGCGCTGCGGGACCAGGACGTAGGACATGAAGGCGCCCATGATGGTGCCCGTCAGCTGCTTCCCTGTCTCGACCGAGACGATCCGGCCCAGTGCGCGCCCGCCGACGGAGGTGAACCCCTCCCCGACCCGAGGCTCTGCAAGGCCCACCAGTTCCCGTGGTGAGCGGCGGCCACGGTTGTCGATCCAGTCGTAGGAGTACGGCGCGAGGCGCACCTGGGCGACCCACGGCCACACCGCTTCGGGAGGTGCGTCCACGCGTACGCCCCGCCACGCCCGCAACGTGGGCGAGGCGACGAACTCATCGCACGGGTAGGGGCGCGAGATCTCGCTGTCGCTCACGCCCCAGCGATCACCGATCAAATAGTGCGGCTTGCTCGTGTCGATCTCGGGCGGCAGGCTCGCGCCTTCCGGCGCGGCACCGTCCCGTTCACGGGAGCTTGACACGAGTACAACGTTACTACCGTTCCCGCCGGGGATCTGGTCGTGGGCCAGGTCACCGGCGGCGTACGCAGCTGCCGACTCACAACACTCTTCCGGGCGGGGAATTAATCCGGATATTTCCTATCATTACCTTTTCGTCCGCACCCGGTTAACGTGGAAGTTTTGCATCTGATGGTAATTAGACACTTCTCACGCGTGTTTTACTTCCATCCGATGCGAAATTTCCATGAAAAGAGAAACTTCCACGTTAATCTTGCTCAGCCAAGCAGGCCTTGCGAGCGCGGAATGTCCATTTTGCCGTATTGGTTGGTCCACGTCGGACTCGCGAGCGCAAAGGAGGAGGAATGTCGGCACAGGTTGGCATAATCAGCCGCATGGGGACTAAGATTCCGCCGGGCTTGCGCAGGATTATCGCAGAGCAGGCGGGCGTTGTCAGTCGTCGGCAGGTTTTGCGCGCGGGCGTATCGAGGAGCACGATCGAGTCCAAGGTCAAGCACGGCCTGTGGCAGCAGCTCCATCCTGGCGTGTACGGCGCCTTCACTGGAGTGACCCCTTGGGCGGCATGCCTGTGGGCCGCCGTTCTCTACGCCGGGCCGGGAGCGCTGCTCAGCCATGAGACCGCAGCCGAGGTTTTGGGGCTCACCGATCGCAGGTGCCCGATCATCCACGTGACCATTCCTGCGCGGAGGCGCGTAAAGCCGCCTTCCGGCGTGGCGATACATCGGTCCACTTTCGACTATCCCCGGTGGCGGCCGCAGCGCGGCATCCCGCCGCACACGTTCTATGGCGAGACGATCATCGACCTCGTGGCCGCCGCCGACAACCTGGATGACGTCATCGCCTGGGTGTCCAGGGGAATCGCGAGGAACCTGCTCAGCGAAGCGCAGTTGCAGGCGGCAGCGACCGCGCGCCGGAGGTTCCGCTGGCGGGACCAGATCGATGAGGTCATTGAGAGGGTGGCTGGCGGATCGCACTTTCCTCTCGAGTTTCGCTACGACCGCGACGTCGAGCGCGCCCATGGCCTCCCGACGTCCGAGAAGCAGGTGAAGTTCGTCAAGCCCGACGGGAGCAGGGGCTTCCGCGACCGCTGCTACGAGGAGTACGGCCTCATCGTCGAGCTTGACGGCAATGAGTTCCACCCGACCGAGCGGCGCGGCCAGGATCGGGCGCGCGACAACGAGGCCGCCGCCACGACCGGAGCGACTCTTCGTTACTGCTGGGCCGACATCGACGCCGCGCCCTGCGACACCGCCGGCCAGGTCTACCGCGCGCTGCGCAAGCGCGGGTACCCGGGCGCCATCAGGCCCTGCTCCGCAACCTGCCGCGCGCTCCTGGCCCCCTGACCGAGGGCTCAGCCCCCGGCGCCGGGAAGATTGCCGCTCATCGCCTTGACGGCGGCTCGCTGACTCGGCGACGCGCTAGTCACGAGTGTGGCGTCACAGCGTCACGGGTACGTCACGCAGAGGTTAGGGCCCTGCGCCCAGCAGGGATGAACGGGGGATTCATGTCGGCCGAGATCGTGCCCGCCTGCCGCGCGGAGGAGGCGCGGCCGTACGGGTCCTCCGCGCAAGAGCGGGGCAGCCTGGGAACGCTCTCCTGGCAGCGCGTGGGGAAGATCGCGGGCCTGGCCGGCGCGGTAGCGGCGCTCGCGGCGCTGAGCATCGCGGCCGGGCACATGGTCCGGGTCGCCGGCCCGCCGACCCGGGCACACAGCACGTCGGTGGTGTCACCGCAGCGGGCGCCCGTCCCCCGCGCCGTGAGCCGTGAAGGCGAGCCCTGCCAGGCGGAGCCGCGCACTCGTTCGGACCACTCTTGCCCGTGACTTTCTTAGTCTTCTTTTCTCTGCAGGGTGTGGTAGCCGTGCTGCTTCCTGGCGTCGGCGATGGTCGCGCCGTCCAGGATCGCGGCGAGGATGGCGTCCTCGCGGGCGGCGATCTCCGTGGCGAGCTCGGCTACCTCGGCGAGGCGGTGCCGGGCGACCACGACCACGCCGTCGTCGTCGCCGACCACGATGTCGCCCGGGCGCACCTGGGCGTCGCCGAGCGTGACCGGGACCTGAGTGTCGGCGACCTCGACGCGGTCCTTGCCGGTGCGCATGAACCGGCCGTGACTGTACATGGGGTAGCCGAGGCGCAGCGCGGTCGCGGTGTCCCGGCACACCCCCCAGATCGCGGTCCCCGCCAGGTGCCGGGAGGCCGCGTACTCGGTGAGGATGTCGCCCCAGACGGTCGCGTCCGTGCGGCCCTGGTTGTCCAGGACGGCGACCCCGCCAGGCGGGATCTCGTCGATGTAGTCGCCGACCGTGCCCTTCGGGTCGCCGACGGGCACGTAGCGGACGGTGTAGGCGGGGCCGGCCATCCGCAGGCCGTTCGTGAGCGGCGCGATGCGGTGAGCGCTGCCCGGCAGGCCGAGCCGGTCCAGGGCGTCGGAGACGGTCGCGGTGCCCGCGGCAAGCAGCCCGGCGACACGCCCGGCGAGGGCCTGGTCTTCTGTCATTGCTTATCTCCGGTCAGTGCGGCGTGGAATTTCGCGTCGGCCATCACGTCTGTCACGGACTCCCCCGCGCGGATGGCGGCGGCCATCGCCTCCTGGCGCGCGGTGAGGCGTTCGGCCGTGGCGATGATCTCCTCGGCGCGGGCGGCCGGCAGGAAGACGACACCGGAGCCGTCGGCGAGGACCAGGTCGCCGCTGTGCACGAGCACGCCGTCGAAGAGCACGGGGACGTTCGAGCCGCGCTCGGCGATCCGGCCGCGCGCGGTGACCGGGACGGCGGCGCGCGCCCACAGCGGGTACCCGGCCTCGGCGACGGCGTCCGCGTCGCGGCAGGCACCGTCGATCACCGTGCCCTCGATGCCGTTGACCTGGGCGGCGACCGTGAGGATGTCACCCCAGCAGGACACGTTGACCCGGCCCTGGTTAGCGATGACGACCACGTCGCCCGGGCCGGCGGCCGCGACGGTCCTGGTGGCCAGGTGCTTGCCCGCCGGCGCGGCGGGCGCGTCGACGACCTCCACCGTGCGGGCGTGGCCGGCGATCTTTGCGCAGCCCGGGTGCATCGGGCGGACCCCGGTCGTGGCGCCCGACAGGTGCAGGTGGTCGAGCGCGTCCGAGACCGCGCAGGAGTCGAGCCCGTGCAGGCGCTCAAGCAAGTCCGCTTCGCTGCTGATGGCTGTCATACCTACCTCTGTAGCCCGCCTGCCTGGTGCTTGGCCAGCACCCGGATCAGGGTACGCCGGGCGGCGACTGCCGCCAGCGCCGCGTCCCTCTCTTGACGCTTCAGGGACCGGCATCGACGATCGTGAACATGGACTCCTCTGGCGACCCACCGCACACCGCGCAGGTCCTCCGCGACGAGCTCGGCGTCACCGGCGCGGAACGGGAAGAACTCACCAAGGCTCGTGTCGCCGATGACAAGCACCCGGAGGCTGGACAGTGACCGACACCGAGCCGCTGCTGCTCACCCGCGACGGCACGGTCGCCACGCTCACGATCAACCGCCCGCAGCGGCTGAACGCGCTCACCTACGCCATGTTCTCCCAGCTGCCGAAGCTCCTCGAAGAAGCCGCCGCGATACCGGGCACTCGCGCCCTCGTCCTGCGCGGTGCGGGCACGAGGGCGTTCTCCGCCGGCGCGGACATCTCGGAGTTCGAGACGACCCGGATGACGCGCGGGCAGGCCGCCGCCTACGACGACGCCGTCCTCGCCGCGGAAGAAGCCCTCGCCTCCTTCCCCGCCCCCACCCTCGCCGCCGTGCACGGCCACTGCTACGGCGGCGGCTGCGCCCTGGCCATCGCCTGTGACATCCGGTTCGCGGCGGCCGGCGCGCGGTTCGCCATCACCCCGTCGAAGCTCGGCCTGGTGTACCCGCTGCGCGGCACCAAGCGCCTGGTGGACCTGGTCGGCCCGTCCCGCGCCAAGATCATCCTGATGTCGGGCGCCGACTACAGCGCCGCCCAGGCCCAGGCGTTCGGCCTCGCCGACGAGGTGTTCGCCGACCCCGCCGCGCTCGATGCCGGGGTCCGCGAGTTCACCGCCCTCCTCGCCGCCCGCTCCGGCGTCACCCAGCGCGCGGTCAAGGAGACCATCGCCCGCATCCTGGACGGCACGACCCACGACGACGAGTCGCACGCCCTGCTGCGCGAATCGGCCCTGGACAGCCCCGACTACGCCGAAGGCGTCCGCGCCTTCCTCGAACGCCGCCCCCCTGTTTTCGGCTGACTCAGCGGCCGGCCGGCTAGCGGGCGGAGGCGCCGAAGCCCGCGAGTTCGGCGGCCACCGCGTACGGCAGGTGGCGGGGCCACACGAGCAGCCCGCGCGCCAGCGCCCTGATCCGCAGGCGCAGCGGCGTCAGCAGGTCCACGCAGTGCTGCCAGGCGGCGGCCTCATCGCGGGCGAACCGGGTGCCCGCCAGCCCCGCGCGGAACCGCCGGGCGTCCCCGCCGTCGTCGCGCCACGACGCCAGCCACGCCCGCACCTCCGCGCTAGAAGACGGCAGCGTCCAGCCGCGCAGCCCCTCGGCGACCTGCCCGCCCGCCGCGATCACGAACCCGTCCGCGCCGCCGCCGGTGATCGAGTGCACCCGCCCGGCGCTGCGCCCGCCCGCCCGGATCGACGCCGAGTTGAAGCGCGCCCCCACGGACAGCGCCGCCACCGCGTGCCCCGCCTCGTGCCACGCGGTCGCCACCGCCTCCTTACGGGCGGGCGCGTACGTCTCCGCGTACCCGCCCTCGTACCGTTGCCTGATCCAGGCGTCATGCACAAGAGACTCATCGTCGTACCGCATTAGCCGCGCCAGCTCGGCCCGCACGGCCGAGAGAGCCCGCTGCTCCCCAGGCGTCACCTCAGCGACTATATCTGGGCTCTGCGCGGTGCTCCCGGTCGTAGTCGTCGGCTACCTGGCCGAATGAGGTCGCCCGCACTTCACCTGCCGCCACAGTCGCAAGCTAGCACGCGCGCGTTCCGTCCCGGACGAGCGCCCGCCCGCGATCAGCCGGCCGGGTCAGTCCAGGCAGAGGCAGAAAGGGTGCCCCGCCGGGTCGAGGAACACCCGGAAGGACGTGCCCGGCTGGTGCTCGTGCTTGGTCGCGCCAAGCTCCAGCACCGCCGCCTCGGCCGTGTCCAGGTCGTCGACGACCACGTCGAGGTGCATCTGCTGCGGAACCTCCTGCGCGGGCCATCGCGGCGGGGTGTAGGGCTCAACCTGCTGGAAGGAGAGGCACTGGCCGTAGTCCGCGCGGACATCGACCCAGTCGGCTTGCACCTCGACCTTCCAGTCGAGGAGCGCGCCGTAGAACGCCGCGAGCGCGCCAGGATCTGGACAGTCGATGACGATGCTGGGAAAGCGTGCGATAGCCATGCCAGGCACCGTACCCGCGGTTGCGGACGATCTACGTCCGGATTGCCCCGTCCCGTAGGCCCCGCCCGGTCGGCTTATCCGGCCCGCCGGACCCGCACTTAACGCAAACCTTAGTCGCTCTCCGCCGGCCAGGGATGCTGGCGCGCGCGCATAAACTCGGTGGCGCCCGGCTTGGCCGCTGTGGTCAGATAGCGCCACTGCGGGCCACAACTTCACCGTGTAAGGGGTAGGCGATGACGACGGCCGCGACGGCGCTGCCTCTGCTCGCGCTGCGGATCACGGCGGGACCCGTCGAGCTGCGGGGCGTCACCGATGACCTGCTCGGACCCCTCGCCGGCCTCGCGACCGACATCCACGACCCGGACTTCATGCCGTTCGGGTTCCCCTGGTCGCTCACGCCCGCGGCGGACATGCCGCGGAACCTGGCGCAGTACCACTGGGGCAAGCGCGCCAGCTTCTCCCCCGCGCAGTGGAACGCCGACTTCGCCGTCTTCTACGACGGCGAGCTCGTCGGCTGCCAGGGATTCATCACCAGGGATTACCTCATCACCCGCGGCGGCGAGACCGGATCCTGGCTGGGCCGGCGCTTCCAGGGCCGCGGCATCGGCACGGCGATGCGCCAGGTGATCTGCGCGTTCTTGTTCGACCACCTGGGCGCGGAGCACATCACCTCAAGCGCCTTCTCGGACAATCCGGCGTCCCTCGCCGTCAGCAGGAAGACCGGCTACACCGACAACGGCGTGGACCGGGTCAACCGCCTCGGCAAGCCCGCGATCATGCGCCGCGTCGTCCTCGAGCCCGCGGACCTGGTCCGCTACTCCCGCGACCTGACCGTCGAGGGCCTGCCGGAGTTCCGCAAGTCGATCGGCCTCGACACTCCTTGAGGATCAAGAGCTCGTGGAGGTGATCGTCGCCGCAACGGGGCGGCTACGCGGCGGGCAAGGTGGTCAGGAAGTCGGTGAGGCCCGCGAAGTACGTGTCCTGGTCGTCATACATGGCCAGGTGGCTGCCGTTCGGGCAGTACAGGTAGCGGCCCTTGGGGAGACGGCCCGCCATCATCTCCATGTGGGCCGGGTCCATCGTGTCGTGGCGGGCGCCGATGACCAGTGCCGGCACCTCGATCCTCGGCAGGTCGGCAACACGGTTCCAGCGTGCCAGCTTGGCGTCCGCGCTCATCCCGAGTTCGCTCGGCCCCTGCATCGGCACGTAGATCTGCTGGTTGATGTGCGCGAAGCCGCGCACGACCGGGTCCGGCCAGTCCGCGGCGGGCATCCGCAGCGTGTGGTGCTCGTAGTAGTGCGGCATGAGCAGTTCCATGTACCGCGGGTTCTCGATGTCGCCGGACGCCTCCAACGCCTTCACCTCGGCGAGCGCGCCGGGGTCCATCGCAGGCAGCAGCATCTGCTCGGCGTACGCGGTGTAGGCGGGCGCGCTCGCCATCATGTTGGAGATCACCAGACCGCGCAGGTGCCGCTGGTAAGCCAGCGCGTACTCCAGGGCCAGGATGCCACCCCATGACTGCCCGTACAGCACGAAGTTCTCCCGGTCCAGCCCCAGGGCTCGCCGAACCTGCTCCACCTCGTCGACGAACCGCTCAAGCTCCCACAGCGACGGGTCGTCTGGCTGGTCGCTGAACCCGGAGCCGAGCTGGTCGTAGTAGTAGTACTCGATCCCCGCGGCCGGCAGGAAGCTGTCGCACGCTTCCAGGTACTCGTGCGTGGAGCCGGGGCCGCCGTGCAACAGCAGCACCTTCAGGTCCGGGTTGTTCCCGACCCGCTTGGTCCACACGCTGAACCGGCCGCTCGGCGTGTCGATCGGAATCCGCCGTGCCCCGCCGCTCAGCCGGTCCGCCCGTCCCGAGTAGTCGAGATAGCTCATGCCGCCCCCTCCGTAACCGCGAACTCCAACAGTGCCATCGTCTCATCTGCGCGGGAGATCGAGGGGCGGGCGCGAGAGACCGCCTGCGCGGTGCCGCACGCGAGGCGCGTGCGAAAATCGGGCGCGTGCGGTACATCATCATTGGCGCCGGCGCGGTGGGCGGCACAATCGGCGGGTGCCTGGCGCTGGCCGGGCATGAGGTCGTCCTTACCGCGCGCGGGCCGCACCTGGACGCGCTGCGCGCTCACGGGCTGCGGCTGAGCACCCCCTCGGGCACGGACACCGTCATGGCGCCCGCGATCGGCGGGCCGGATGAGATCGACCTCCGCCCCGGCGACGTCCTCGTGGTGGCGACCAAGTCACAGGACTCCGTCGCAGTGCTCACCGAGTGGGCCAGGCGTCCGGTAGCGGGCGCGGGCTCGGCGGGCCAGGACCTCCCTGTCATCTGCGCGCAGAACGGGGTGGCGAACGAGCGCTTCGCCCTGCGCCGGTTCCGTCGGGCGTACGGGATGTGCGTCTGGCTGCCCGCGACTCACGTCGCACCCGGCGAGGTGGCCGCCTACGGCCAGCCGCTGGCCGGCCTGCTCTGGGTCGGCCGCTACCCGGCAGGAACCGATGAGACGATCGAGGGGGTCGCGGCCGACCTGGCGGACAGCCGGTTCCTCGCGCCGGTCAGCCAGGAGGTGATGCGCTGGAAGTACCGAAAGCTGCTCGGCAACCTGGGCAACGCGGTCGAGGCGCTGTGCGTGCCGCCCGAGGCGGGCCCGGACGGCGCTCCGGCGGACGCGGCCCGCGAGCTGAGCGAGCGCGCCACGGCCGAGGGCGTCGCGGTCCTCGACGCGGCCGGGATCAGCTACGCGACCTCCGCCGAGG
>JAWWPV010000234.1:0-7345 GCA_033854775.1 Trebonia sp. | reverse complement strand
CCAGCCCGCACGGGACCGAGATGGCCGCGTTGCCGGCCAGGTCCGACGGGATCGTGCACAGGTCAGCCAGGTACATGGCCATCGGGTCATCGGCGCGCTCGCCGATCCGGAACGCCGTGGTCGGCGTGGACGGCGACACCAGCACGTCGACCTGGCCGAAGGCCGCGTCGAAGTCCCGGATGATCAGCGTGCGGACCTGCTGCGCCTTGCCGTAGTAGGCGTCGTAATAGCCGCTGGACAGCGCGTACGTGCCCAGGATGATGCGCCGCTTGACCTCCGCGCCGAACCCAGCCTCCCTGGAGGCCGCCATGACCTCCTCGGCGGAGCCGCCGCCGACGCGCAGCCCGTACCGCATCCCGTCGAACCTGGCCAGGTTGGACGAGACCTCGCTTGGCGCGATCAGGTAGTACGCGGGCAGCGCGTACTTGAAGTGCGGGCAGCTGATCTCGGTGACCTTCGCGCCAAGCGACTCGAGCAGCTCGACCGCCTCGTAGAACCGCGTCATCACGCCCGGCTGGTAGCCGTCACCGGAGAACTCGCAGACGATGCCGATCCGCAGCCCGGCCACGTCGCCGTGCCGCGCGGCCTCGACCACGGGAGGCACCGGCGCGTTGATCGACGTGGAGTCCAGCGGGTCGTGCCCGGACATGACCTCGTGCAGCAGGGCGGCGTCGAGGACCGTCCGCCCCAACGGTCCCGGGGTGTCCAGGGATGACGCGAACGCGACGACCCCGTACCGTGAGTTGCCGCCGTAGGTCGGCTTGGTCCCGACGATCCCGCACACCGCGGCCGGCTGGCGGATCGAGCCACCGGTGTCGGTCCCGAGCGCGAGCGGCGCCTCGTGGGCGGCGACGGCAGCGGCCGAGCCACCCGAGGAGCCGCCGGGCACCTTGGCCAGGTTCCACGGGTTCCTGCTTGCCCCGAACCCGGAGTTCTCGGTGGACGAGCCCATCGCGAACTCGTCCATGTTGGTCTTGCCGATGAGGACGGCGCCGGCGTCGCGCAGCCGCCGGGTGACCGTGGACTCGTACGGCGGAACCCAGCCTTCGAGGATCTTCGACCCGCAGGTCGTCGGCATCCCGTCGGTGGTGAACAGGTCCTTGACCGCGACGGGGACGCCCGCGAGCGCACCGAGCGGCTCGCCCGCCGCCCGCTTGCGGTCGACCTCGCGCGCCTGCGCCAGGGCGTCATCGGCGGCCACGTGCAGGAACGCCTTTACTTCGCCGTCCACCGCCGCGATTCGGTCGAGGTGCGCCTGGGTGACCTCGACGGCGGACGTCTCTCCGGCGGTTACGGCGGCGGCCAGCTCGGCCGCCGTCTTCTTGATCAGCTCGCTCATGAGGCCACCTCGCTGGCGCTCGGAGTCCGCATTCGCGGACGCACTGTGCTTACTGATTCGCTCGCAAGCTCGCTCATCGGTCCTGCCTCACTCCTCGACCAGGATCCGCGGGACCTTGAACCGCTGAAGTTCGACCGCGGGCGCACCGGACAGCGCCTGCTCGGGCGTCAGGCAGGGCACCGGCTCATCGGCGCGGTACACGTTGGTCAGGCCGGTCGCGTGCGTGGTTGGCGGGATGCCGTCCGCTGCGACCTCCTGCACCTGCGCGACCGCCGAGATGATCTGGTCGAGCTGCGGGGCAAGGTGGTCAAGCTCTTCGTCGCTGAGTGCGAGCCTGGACAGCCGGGCCAGGTGAGCGACCTCGTCGCGGGTTATCGGCATGGCCTCCATCCTAGGGCGGATGGAGCGGCAACTTGTAAGCGATTAACGCGCTGGTGGCACAAGGTCACCGTCCCCGGGCCGTTCGCGCCGCCGGCTACAACTTCGGCTGCGGCGCGACCGTGGTGGTGTTGTTGATCCAGGCCCAGATCACCTGCGACGCGGCCGGGAAGCTGACCGGCGGCCGCGGGTAGCTGTGCACGCCAGCGGTGTAGACGGCGAAGCTGACGCTTGTGCCGTTGGCGCAGTCCGACCAGGTGGTCAGGGTCATGTTCCCCTGATGGGAGCTGGCTGACTCGGTCGAGCACTGGTCTTCATAGCGCAGGGTCGTGTTCTCGACCTGCGCGGCCGGCGATTCCCTGAACTTGCCCTGTTCCCCGGTGTACCACGGTGTGTCCGTGTCGTCGGTCGCCGCGACCTGGAGGATCTTCTGCGGGACGGCGATGTTGCACCATTGCATCGGGTCCGCCTTCACCACCGCGGTGCCGTCGAACAGCAGCGGGTCCTCGCACGCGAGGGTGTAGGCGAGGCGGCCGCCGTTGCTGTAGCCCATCAGGTAGATGGGACGCGTGTTACCCGGGTCGACCTTTTTCACGAGCGCCTGGATGAACCCGACGTCGTTGACGCCGGCCTGGGCCGCCCAGGAACAGCAGCCGATCGCGTTCCACGACTCCCGGTAGGCCAGCGGGTAGACGACCTCCGCGTCTCCGGCGATCGCGTAGGAGGTGAGCTGGTCCCGGCCGATCTCCTCGCTCTGGGTGGAGTTGAGGCCGGAAAGCACCATGATGATCGGCGCCGACGCGGACAGCGTCTTCTTGGCGGGCGTGAGCACCGTGTAGCTCCTGGTCAAGTTGCCCACCTGCATCGTGGAGACCGTGGTGTTCATCGTGCGGTCGGCCGCGCTGACGATCTTCGACCCGGTGATGGCCCCGCCGGCCGCGACGACGGCGACCGCGAGCGCGAGCGCGACCACGCGCCTCGGGACCTGCTTGGCCCTGGTGTTGACGAAATCTTCGATCTTGTCGAGCGCCCGGTCGGTCGCCTGGCCGATAGCGGTCTTCCGCTTCGGCTTCCACTCGCGCCCGGTGAGCAGGAGGCTGACCGGGGTCCGCCGCACCACCGAGGCGATCACCCACGAGCAGGCGTAGATGACCGGCACGGCGATGAACAGCAGGATCAGCACCTCGATGCTGGAGTGGTGGAGGCGGTGCAGCCAGCCGATGATCCCGCCGTTCGCGCCGAGGTAGCTAGCGCCCGCGACGAGCAGGAGTCCCTGGAGCACGAGCGGGTGCGCGAGGTAGATGCCGAACGAACTGGCCGAGCCCGCCGCGCAGAACTTCCTGCCGGGCGCGCCGCCGTCCCTCGAAACACTGGCGCTCCACAGCAGCCCGGCGCCGAGCAGCGCCCAGCCGAAGGCGAGCGCCTCGAAGATGACGACCGGCTGGAACACCGCGCTGGCGTTGTTCGGCGTCGCGCCGAACACCTCGATCTCGATCAGGTAGACCCCGATGCCCGCGGCCACGCCGGCGGCCGCCACGAGCCCGACGCGCCACCCGCTGCGCAGGTGCCGCCGGGTGAACGCGCACAGCTGCTCGAAGTGCCAGCCCGCGAGCGCGCCCGCCACGACGTACAGCACGTAGGTGTCGATCCAGTAGCCCTGCCCGGCGCCGTTCAGGAACTGCGCGATGACCCCGGACCCACTCCGCCCGACCTTGTAGTGCAGCCCGATGGTCAGCCACGCCTGGTAGGCAAGCGCGACGGCGAACAGCCAGGCGTGGTACCGCTCCGTCTTCTTCAGCACCCAGCGGATCACCGGGAACAGCAGGTAGATCTGCATGCTGACCAGCAGGAAGTACAGGTGATACCGGGCGCCGGCGTTCTCCAGGTCATGCAGGAACGCCATCGGGAACGCGCCGCGCGCGCTGCCGTCCGCCGCGTAGTAAATGGCGGACCACGTCACGTAGGCCGGGAGCACCAGCCAGAACCGGCGCCGCCAGAACTTCGCCACCTTGAGCTGGTCGCGGTGCCCGTAGTTATAGGTCAGCACGAGGGCCGTGAGCAGGAGGAACAGCTCCCGGCTGGTGTGGAAGATGGTGGTGACCGCGCCGATGCTCATGGTGACCGTGCCGCCGGCGAAGGCCAGCGTGTGCACGCTCACCACGAACACCATGATGATCAGCCGGATCAGGTCGAACGCGATGATGTGCGGCCGTGAACGCCGCGCAGCCGCGCCAGCGGGTGCTGACGCGGCTGGTGAGGTGCCTGACAGGGTGGAGCTCACGACCGTGCTGCCACCGATTCCTTCAGCAGGCGTCGCGAGATCTTCCCTGTCGGCCCGAGCGGCATCTCGTCGACCAGCCAGAACTCGCTGGGCTGCTTGTGCCGCGGCAGTCGCTCCGCGCAGACCGCGCGCAGCAGGGCCGCCACCTCGTCCGCGGCGGCGGCGGCGTCGGGCACGACGTAGGCGACCGGACGCTCGCCGAGCACCTCGTCGAGCGCGCCGATCACGGCGGCCGAGCGGACGCCGGGCTGGGCGAGCAGGATCTCCTCGATCTCCCTGGGGTAGATCTTCTCTCCGCCCCGGTTGATCACGTCGTCCGACCGCCCGACGAGGAAGAGGTAGCCGTCGGCGTCCAGGTACCCGAGGTCGCCGGTGTCCAGCCAGCCGTTGTCGTCGAACGCGCCGGGCCGCCCGCCGGAGGCGTACGCGGTGATCACGCCCGCGCCCCGGATCAGCACCCGCCCGATGTCGCCTGCTCCGGCCGGCCCGCCGCCCGGCAGGCCGATGCGCACTTCCGACCCCGCCGGCTGCCCCGCGGACCCGGGCTTGCGCGGCCCGTCAAGCGGGTTGGCCGTGATCATGCTGGCCGCCTCGGTCATGCCGTAGGTCTCGATCACCGGCACGCCGAGCGCATTCTCGAACCGCTCGAGCGAGGCGAGCGGTAGCGGCGCCGAGGCCGACCGGACGAAGCGCAGTTCCTTCGGCGGGTCGGCCGGCGGGTCCATCGACAGAATCGAGATGATCGCCGGCACGGCGTTGATCCAGGTGATCCGGTCCGCGGTGATCAGGTCCCAGAACCAGCGCCTGCTGAACTTGCGGTCCTCGGCCAGGTACGCCCCGGCGCGGAGCGTTGCGAGCAGCCACACCACCTCCGCGTTGACGTGGAACAGCGGCAGTGAGCAGTACCCGCGGTCTGACGGGCCGAGCAGGTGCCAGTCGGCCACGCTTGACGCCACGTGCGCCAGCTGCTCTTCCCGCAGCAGGATTCCCTTAGGCGTTCCCGTGGTGCCGCTGGTGCACAGGAAGATCCCGCCCCCGTCGGCACCGGGAGTCAGCGGCAAACGATCAAAAACGGTGATCCCGAACGGGTTCTTGGCTTCGTCCGCACTCCCACCTGGCTCTTCACCCGCGGCGGCCGCGCGGCCGGTGACCATGCCTGCCGGGCGGGCGACACTGAGCACCCGGGCGATGTCCGTGTCCGGCGCCCCCGGGTCAAGGGGGACCGCGACCCGGCCGGCGGCGATCACCGCGACAAGGGCGGTGGCGTAGTCGAGCGGATCGGAGAGCCTGACGTTGATCCGGGCACCGGGCGGCAGGCCCGCGTCGTCTAGGCGGCGCTCGGTCTCGCGGACGACGTCGAGCAGGCCCGAGTAGGTGAGCGTCGCGGGGCCACGCGCGTCCGCGAGGTAGACGTCATCGCCGTGGCTGGCGGCCGCCCGTTCGATCCATGCGCGTATCACGAGGTGATTCCGTCCTTAGTACATCATCCGGTGGTCGTTGTAGTGCTTGAACTCGAGGAGGTTCCCGGCCGGGTCGACCAGCACGAACGTGCGGTGCTCCTCCACGAGTCCTTCGAACCGCAGCGACACGTCGCAGTAGAAGGGGATCTTCCGCATGACCGCGCAGGCGTGCAGCGCCTCGAAGTCGGCCGCCTCGCGGAACGTGACGCCGAAGTGCCTGGGGTAGAGGCTCTCCGGCGTGGCGGGCTCATCAGGGGTCAGGTGGCACACGACCTGGTCACCGAAGAAGTCCAGGGTGATCCTGTCGTCGTACCGCCGGGCCAGCTTGCAGCCCAGCTTGGTTACGTAGAAGTCCTGCGCCGCATCCAGGTCGTGGGTCGGGATGGCCAGGTGGAAGACGTCAGAAGTGGTTCGCACGGGTTTCCTCGGTAGCAGGTAGGGCTAGCTGGTCGGTTACTCGAAGGTGGTCAGCGTGTCGGACCGGAGCCCGAGCCGGAGGGTCTCCAGGCCGATGACGCCGGCGGCGGGCACGTTGCCCAGGTTCACGTCCGGTCCGATCCTGGTGATCATGTGGGTCTGCAGCGCGGTGTTGGGCGCCTCGAAGAGCAGCCTGTCGATGCCGATGCCGGCGTGCAGCACGTCCTCGATCAGGCCGTACCGCAGCTCGCCGTCGGGACGGCAGATGCCGGATGAACCGCTCTCCCTGGCCTCAAGGGTGACGATCGAGGCGCCCGCGTCGAGATCCTCCCTGATGGAGGCGACCCACTCACTCGGCGGCAGCATCTCCGAGCGGCCCGGGTCCTTGAAGCCGACCTCGGACACGACCGTAAAGTCGGGGGCGAGTTTACGGATGTAACCGGCCTTCTCGGCGTTGGACAGGACGATCGTGCCGTTGGACACCTCGACGTGCCGGCACGAATACTCATCAAGGAAATTGCGAAAGTCGTCGAAGCGGCCCTGCACGACAAACTTCTCGAAAAGCGTGCCGCCGAAGTAGAAGTCGATGCCGTGACTGTCGAGCACGCTGATCTTCTCGCGCAGGCAGTTGGTGACGACCGACGTGCCCCAGCCGAACTTGACGTAGTCGATGTACTCCGCGCCAAGCTCGACCTGGTCGGTGAACAGGCCGAGCGGAACGCCGCCGTCGATCACCATGGTCAGGCCGCTGCTGCGGGGCTTGACGGCCCGCTCGGGCAGGGTCAGGATTGTCCGGTTCATCGGTTTCCTCCTAGGAATCGCGTGCCGAATCCGGGGATTCGGACGATCGTGGCGTTGTCCACCGGCCGCCAGGTCATCTGGTCGACGGGGACGCCGCGGGTGTAGGCGTCGAGGACGCGTATCGTGCCGCCGTGCGCGATGACGAGCACGTCGCCGCGGCCGTCGCGGAGGCCCGCGGCGAGGTCATCGCAGAACGCCGCGGCGCGCCGGTACAGGTCGCGCACCGACTCCCCGGCAGGCGGCCGGACGTCGGGGTCGATGACGAGCCCGTGGGCAAGGCCGGTGGCCGACGGGCCGATGGTCTTGTGCGCGGTGCCCTCGAGGACGCCGAGTGACCGCTCCCGCAGCCGTGCGTCGGCGTAGACGGGCAGGCCGAGCACCGCGGCGAAGGCGGCGGCGGTCTGCTGCGCGCGGCGCAGGTCGCTGGCGTAGATCGCGCTGACCGGGCGGTAACCGAACTGCGCCGCGGCCTCGGCCGCCTGGCGCCGCCCGCGCTCGGTCAGTTCCGCCGCGTCGTTGTGGCCCTGGGCGAGACCCGCGGTGTTCCAGGTCGACTCGCCGTGCCGGACGAGCCACAAGGCGGGCGCGGTAGACACAGCTGTTTCAGGCGGGGCTGTGCTCGGTCGGCTGCGAGGAGACATGCCAGGTAGGGTGGCCAGCGATTGTTAA
>JAWWPV010000233.1:0-4115 GCA_033854775.1 Trebonia sp. | reverse complement strand
GGCCGACGTGTGCGTCGGGGCGGGTGTCGTCGGTGCGTGGGTCGTCGGGGCGTGGGTCGGCGTCGCTGGCGCCGAACTCGAGGCGTGCGTGGAACTCGGCGTGCTCGCGGAACTCGAGGCGGGTGCGGAACTCGAGGCGGGTGCGGAAGTCGACGCGTGGGGCGAGTCTGAGGCCGATGCGCCACCCCCGGCCGTCGAGGTGGCGCTGGATGAGCCACTGGACGACCTTGAGGCCTCGCCCGTCGGCGACGGGGTGCGCGTGCCGACGGTCGACGAGGAGTGCCCGCCCGTCTGGGGTGTCGGCGTGAAGGTCCCCGGCACCGAGGAGCCGCCTCCGGTGCAGGCGGAAACCGTCACCGCGAGGAGAACCGCACCGGCAGCCGAGCGGCCCGCGATCAGCCACGCACCCTGGGCCGCGACGGGCGGGAACAGGAGCATCTTCATGAACCCTCCTCGAATGCGTGTCCGATAAATTCGCTTTTCCATCGGGCGCGCCTCCGGAGGTACAAGGGGAGGTCCCCCGGATGATGGCTACCCTGCAGATAATGCATTTCCTTAACCCACCGCCCGGCGGTCACCGGGGCGCTGACCAGCGCATTTCCCGGCACACGAGATAGTCTCACAGGCAACCATATTGAGCGGCGCCCATGGGTGGCGCGGGCGGGCAATGGCGTGTTTTTCATTTCGATATTAGGCTACGCGAGTAGCACGCCATGCGGAAGGTATAGGGAAGGCACGGCATATGGCAGGCAGGCCGCGTATTGCCGGGCTGCGCGTGGTCATGTCCTGGCCAGACAGCCAGTTCGCTCCCCAGCCGCCGCCGCGTGGCCGTGCCCGGGTCAGGCTGGCGGGGGTCGCGGGGGCCTCCCTCGTCTTCGGCGGCGTCATAGCGATGCTCGTCGCCATGCTCGCGCAGCAGCACGCGCCGGCCCCGGTCGCCTCGGCCGCCGGCACCACCGGGGCGGGCGGCGCGAAGGGACCTGTGTTGCACCAGTCGCCGCCCGTGTCGGTCGCCATTCCCGCGATCGGCGTCCAGTCGAGGCTGCTGCACCTCGGGCGCAACAAGGACGGCACGATGGCGGTGCCCAACCTCATGACGAGCGCCAATGAGGCCGCCTGGTACAAGTACTCGGTGACACCGGGCCAGACCGGGACGGCCGTCATCGAAGGCCACGTGGACAGTTACCAGGGCCCGGCGGTCTTTTTCCGGCTCGGCGCGCTCCGTCCAGGCAATCACATCGACGTGACGCTCGCCGACGGAATCACGGCTGTCTTCCGGGTGACCGGCGTGCGGCAATATGCCAAAGACGAATACCCGGCGAATACCATCTACGCCCCGGCCGATTATGCCGCGCTCAGGCTCATCACCTGCGGCGGCGACTTCGACACGGCGACCGGCCATTACCTCAGCTCGGTCGTGGTATTCGCGTCGCTCGCCTCCTCCGCGCGCGGGTAATAGCGGCTCCGGGGGCGCGGAGCCACGCACTCGTTCGGGATGACTCACGGCGGCACGGCGCGGACGCGCGGGTCCGCAGTGACGGGTGCGACGGGGACTTTCCCAACTTACATAAGCATGTGATATAAGTTTCTTATGGAGAGTTCCCCTGGGGCGACGCTCGACGTGCTCGCCGACGTACTCACGGACGACCTTGAACGGATCGTCGGACTGTTTCGCTCGCTAAGCCCGGCGGGCGGCCTGTCAATGACCGCCGCCGCGACGCTCGCGGACGTCGAGCGCCTCGGCCCGCAGCGGCTGACCTTGCTCGCCGCCCGCGAGGGCGTGACCCAGCCGGCCATGACCCAGCTGATCAGCAGGCTGGAGGAAGCCGGGCTTGTCCGCAGGGAGCCGAGCGAGGAAGACGGGCGCGTCGTGCTTGTCGCCATCACCGAGGAAGGCCGGGCGACGCTCGCGCGCCGCCGAGCCGCCAGGAAAGAACGGCTCGCAAACATCATCGCCCAGCTCAGCCCGCACCACCGGGCCGCGCTCGCCATCGCGCTGCCCGCGCTCGGCGCGCTCGCCAGCATCCCCCGCGACGACGACCCCGCCAGGGCAACGACGCGCTGAGGAATCACGCGTGCACCGGATGAAGGCCGCTGCACGCCAGTCGCACAGTACTGAGGAGTACAGCATCACATGAGTGGCGCCCAACACGGCTCCGCACCGAGCCCGTTCAAGCAGCCCAAGGCCGTTTTCGCGGTCGCGTTCGCCTGCGTCGTGTCCTTCATGGGCATCGGCCTCGTCGACCCGATCTTGCCCGCGATCTCGAACCAGCTGCACGCCTCGCCAAGCGAGACCACGCTGCTATTCACGTCGTACCTCGTCGTCACCGCCGTCGCGATGCTGATCACCAACTGGGTATCCAGCCGGATCGGCGCCAAGTGGACGCTGATCTGCGGGCTGATCCTGATCGTGATCTTCGCCGCCCTGGCCGGGTCATCGGGCTCGATCAGCGAGATCATCGGGTTCCGTGCGGGCTGGGGCATCGGGAACGCCCTGTTCATCGCGACCTCGCTCGCGGTCATCGTCGCCTCGGCGAGCGGCGGGTTCGCGGGCGCGATCGTGCTCTACGAGACCGCGCTCGGCCTTGGCATCGCGGTCGGCCCGCTGGTCGGCGGCACCCTCGGCGAGGTTTCCTGGCGCGGGCCGTTCTACGGCGTGTCCGTGCTGATGGCGATCGCGCTGATCGCCACCGTGGTCCTCGTCGAGAAGACGCCGAAGCCCGCGCACACCACGAGCCTCGCCGCGCCGTTCAAGGCGCTGCGGCACCGCGGCCTGCTCACCATGGCGCTCACCGCGCTCTGCTACAACTGGGGCTTCTTCACGATCCTCGGCTACGCGCCGTTCCCGATGGAGCTGTCGCCGATCAAGCTGGGCCTCGTGTTCTTCGGCTGGGGCCTCTTCGTCGCGCTGTTCGCCGTGTTCGGCGCGCCACGGCTGCAGGCCCGCTTCGGCATCGCCAGGACCATGTACGCGAACCTGTTCGTCTTCGCGCTGCTGACCCTGGGCATCGCGATCTGGACGCTGAACAAGCCGGTGCTGATCGTCCTGGTCATTGTCTCCGGCATCTTCTGCGGCGTGAACAACACGGTCACCACGCAAGCCGTCATGACGGTCTCCCCGGTCGAGCGCCCCGTCGCGTCCGCCGCGTACTCGTTCGTGCGGTTCATCGGCGGCGGCCTGGCCCCCTACGTGGCGGGACGGCTGGTCCTCGCCATCAACATCCACTTCCCCTTCTACCTGGGCGCCGGCGTGGTCGCGGTCGGCATCGTGATCCTCTCCACCGCCCACAAGCTGCTCGGGGAGGCCGAGCGCGTCCAGGCGGCCGCGGCCGCGGCGGCGGTCGCCGCGGGTCCAGAGTCGGCGTCGGCCGAGGCTGAGCTTGAAGCCGAGGACAGGGCCGAGGCCCTGTCCGGCGACGCCGACTAAGGCAGGTGGCGGGCCAAGAACGCCAGGGACGGCGGCTCCTGGGCGCTGAAGAACGAGTCAGTGTGGCAGCCGCCGCCGAAGTACACCTCGGCGCTCTTCGGCAAGGCGCGGGCCAGGGCCTGGACGCCGGGGTAGAACGGGTCGTCGTAGCCGGAGGCGAGGCGGATCGGTGTCTTCGCCAGGGCGGCCGCGTGGGTGACCGCGTCATCTTGCGCGAAATCCGCCGCCGACGCGTACGCGCCCGCATTGGCCGAGCGCGCCTGGGCGTAGCTGGTCCAGATCGCCGGGGAGATCGCGGCCACGGCGCCGATCAGGTGCGGGTACTTCTCGGCGAGCAGGACGGCGCCGTAGCCGCCCATGGAGATGCCCATGACGCCGATCCGCTTCGCGCCGGCGCCCAGGCCCTTGCGCTGGCACAGCGGGATCAGCTCGTCGATGAGCATGGCCTGCGGGTTGTCACCCGGCTGCGGGTTCCAGTAGCCACCGCCGCCGTCCGCCGTGACCAGGGCCATCGGGGGCAGCGGGGTGCCGCCCGGTTTCAGGGCCACCGCCTGGGACGGTGTGATTCCGGAGAGGGCATCGGTGTGATTGCCGCCGAAGCCGTGCAGGGCGATTACCAGCGGGAGACGATCTCCCGGGCCGTGACCCGGCGGGTAGCCGATCGTATAGCCGACCGTCGTGCGGCGGG
>JAWWPV010000232.1:0-4398 GCA_033854775.1 Trebonia sp. | reverse complement strand
GGCCCAGCAGCCGCGCAGCGGCGCCGCGGCTGGACGAACTACCGCCGCGGCGCAGGACGCCCCGGCGCCGGCCAGCACAGGGCGACCAGGCAACGGCGCGACGGGGGACACCGCGCGCGGCTACGTTCCCCGGCCGGCCCCCGGGTACGACGACGTGCAGGCCGGGTACGCCGAGCCGCGCGGCGCCGTAATCGGGCTGACCATGCTGGCCGCCGCTGTCATGATGATCGCCGGCGTGCTCGGCTTCTTCGAGGGCCTCGCCGCCGTCATCAGGGGATCGTTCTTCGTGACCCTGCCGAACTACGCCTTCAGCCTTTCCGCCACCAGCTGGGGCGTGGTGCACCTCGTCCTCGGCGGGCTGCTGTTCATCGCGGGCGCCGCGCTGTTCGCCGACCAGACGTGGGCGCGGATCGTCGGCGTCGTCCTCGCCGCGTTCATGCTCGTGGCGAACTTCGTGTACCTCCCGTACTACCCGGTCTGGGCGATCGTGGTAATCGCGCTGGACGTCTTCGTGATCTGGGCGCTGCTTTCCCCGCGGTACCGCAGCCGGTAGGCCCCGCCCGCTGGGACCGGGGGTCGCTGGCGCCGGCGACCGGCGCGGGGCTGACCGCTTCGCTCACCCGCCACGGGTGACGCGCGCGGCAGGCGGCCGGATGACGATCCGTCGTGCCGGCCGTCAATCCGGCGAGCGACAGGTGAAATCAGGGAGTCATGATGGCGAAGCCATGCACGATGCCGCGCGGCGGGGTCGTAACCGGGCTGACCAGGCACATGGCCTGGGTGCCCGGCGGCGGCTTCCTGATGGGCTCCGCGGACTTCTACCCGGAGGAACGTCCGGTCCGCCGCGTCGAGGTCGACGGCTTCTGGATCGACTCCCGCCCGGTCACCGTCGCCGAGTTCCGCCGGTTCGTGGCGGCCACCGGGTACGTCACGGTCGCGGAGCGGCCCCCCGACCCGGCGCAGTACCCCGGCGCGGACCCGGCGCTGCTGAGCCCCGGCTCGCTGGTCTTCTTCCCAACCAGCGGGCCGGTCGACCTGCGGGACGTCGCGCAGTGGTGGCGTTACACGCCGGGTGCCGAGTGGCGCCACCCGGCGGGGCCGGGCAGCACGCTGCACGGCATGGAGCGGCACCCGGTCACCCACGTGGCCGCGGAGGACGCCGACGCGTACGCCGCGTGGGCGGGCAAGGAACTGCCGACCGAGGCGGAGTGGGAGTTCGCCGCCCGCGGCGGGCTGGCGGGCGCGGTGTTCACCTGGGGTGACGACCCGGCACCCAGGAGCCGGGCCATGGCCAACACCTGGCAGGGCGAGTTCCCCTGGCAGAACCTCAAGCCGCCGGGCAAGCGCGGAACGTCGCCGGCCGGCAGCTTCCCGCCCAACGGCTACGGCCTGTACGACATGGCGGGGAACGCCTGGGAGTGGACAAGCGACTACTTCGTCACCCAGCCGGACGGCCACGCGTGCTGCGCGCCAGCGAATCCGCGGGTGACGTCACCGGAAGCCAGCCTGGTTCCCGGTGAGCCTGGCGCCCACATCCCGCGCCGGGTCATCAAGGGGGGCTCGCACCTGTGCGCCCCCAGCTACTGCCTGCGCTACCGGCCGGCCGCGCGCCAGGGCGAGGCGGTGGATACCTCCACCGCGCACCTGGGATTCCGCTGCGTCGTGCGGGAGCAGGGCCAGCCCGCGGCCGGGTAACGCCCGGCGGCCTCAGTGAAGGGAGGCTGGTCTCGGCGCTACACCGAGCCGCCGGCCTTCACCGCGGCGACGCCGTCCGTACGTCCGGATTTCCCGGCCAGGCCCGCTTGCGTTTCCTGACTGTGCACGATGGCCTGCCAGGCTGGCCGCGTATGCCTGAACCGCGTGACCGGAGGGCGGCGGCAAGCCGCGGCAGCGGTCAGGCGTCCCCTGGCCCGGCACCGCACTGTGATTCACCGCACCGTGATTCGCCGCACTGTGATTCAGCGCACTGTGGTGATGGCGAACGTGCCGTCGGGCCCGGCCGCGAAGGGCCGGGCCTCGATCACCGCGTCGACGTTCAGCGGGCCGTAGACATGCGGGAAGGGCAGTTCCGCGCCTGGCACGTCCTCGTAGCGGACCTCGGCGCGCACCAGGCCGGGGTCGATGACGAGCAGCACCAGGTCGCCGGCGACGTCCCGGTAGAATCTATTCGCGGTCCTGGCTACCTGCGAGGCCTGGGACGCGTGGATGAAGCCCTCTTCCGCCAGGGTCTTGTCCACCGAGGACCGTGTGTACTCGCCGTCCGCCAGCGCCCGCTCCCAGTCGGCGCGGGTGGCGATGTGGTAGATGAGGCCGCTCACGCCGGCCAGGTTACTATCGTCGATCGCGTGGTAGCTAACCCGACTGGGGGCGCCGGCACGCCGGCGAACCATTCGGTGAACCCATACGTCTCCCTTAAGGAAGAGCGCTACTGTTTGTGGGCTTCTCCTCACCGGCCCAGACCGAACTCGAATACCCCGGGTGCATTATGGAAGCACTGCGGGGGAAGGAAGCGGATTGTCATGGCTTCGCCGCAGCCTGATGTCACCGACCGGCTAGACGTGCCCGTCGCGCCGGGCGCGAAGGTGATCGCGATCAGCGACCTGCACCTGCCGCCCGAGCGGACCACCGTGTCCGGCCGCTGCTGCGAGGTCCTCGCCCGCAGGCTCGCGGCCGAGACCAAGCCGCTGACCGTCGTCCTCGCCGGGGACATCGTGGAGATGCTCGCCTACCCCGGCCGCTCGGCGGCCGACGTGCTCGACGCGCACGACGACCTGTGCCGGGCCCTGGCGATGGTGATCGAGCGGGGCGGCCAGGTCATCTACACCGTCGGCAACCACGACGGCGACCTCGCCTGGGACCTCAAGGCGGCCACCGCGGTCCGCGAGGCAACCGGGGCCAAGCTGTGCCTCGCCGCCGACCTCGTGCTGCCGGGCGGTAACAAGATCCGGGTCGAGCACGGCCACCAGATCGACCCGTACAACTGCTTCCATGACCCGCGCAACCCGCTCGACACCCCCCTGGGGCACCACATCGTCCGCGAGGTCATCCCGAAGATCGAGTGGCTCGGCCGTGACTGGCTCACCGGCGCGCACGAGATGGCGGACCCGGCGGACTTCCCGTCGTTCCTCGCCTCCCGGCTCGTCTACCGGAAGCTGGTCCGTCACCTGTGGTGGGTGATCCTCGTGCCGATCGTGCTGTTCGCCCTGGTGCTTCCCCAGGTCGGGCGGGTCGGGGGACGCTATCCCGACGCCGGCCGGTGGCTGCACGACGGGGAGATCCTCGGCTACGGCGCGCTCGTGGACATCGCGATCATCGCGCTGATCATCGCGATCGTGTCCCGACGCGCCTGGACGTCGATCAGCGCCCTGGCCCTGTCCGAGCGCGGCTACGGACAGAACTCCGCCGCACGGGAGCGCGCCGACGAGCTGGTCGGCCAGGGCTACACCGGCTACCTGTCCGGGCACACCCACCATCCGGAGCTGCACGCGCACGGCGACGGCTTCTACGGCAACACGGGGTCCTGCACCTCGGTCGTTGAGGCGATCGACACGATCTACGGCATGCCGCCGGTGTACCTGCGGACGCAGCAGCTGTCCTGGCTGGAGATCAGCGCGGTGCCGTCAGAAGCGGCGCCGTCGGATGACGAAGGTCAAGGTCAGTCGTCCGAACGGGTTCGTGTTACACGTTCCTGCCACGCCCAGCTCAAGGTGGCGCGGGTGGAGCTGCCCGGCGCCACCAGGTTCGAGCGGTTCCTCGCCTCGGCGCGCAACCCGCACTCGGCCGCGCCGAAGGCCGTCGCCAGCTGGCCGGAGGGCCCCGACTGGCCCCCTGATAGCCGGCACCTGAAGCACCGGCGGCTGAAGAAGGCCAGGAAGGCCGTCGAGCGCGCCGCGAACTGCCAGCGGTCATAGCAGCGCAAGCGCTTCTTGCTGTTATCCTCGGGGCCGCGGTGCGCCCCGGAGTGGATGTGCCCCCGCTGCCGCTAAAGCGGCAGCGGGGCACATCCACGTACCCCGGGCACGGGGGGCGAGGGCGGGGCTTAGCTAGATCTACTACGTAATGTCGGACCCTTGCGGTGCGTCCGCTGGGACCGCCCCATAAACTGCGTGCGTGAGTAGTGCGCCCCCGGAACCGCCCCGTGCCGAGCCGAGTCCCGCCGTGGAACTCTCCGGCATGGTCAAGCGGTACGGGCCGACGACCGCCGTCGACGGGCTGAGCCTTACCGCGGGCCACGGTAAGGTCACCGCGATCCTCGGGCCGAACGGCGCGGGCAAGACGACCACGATCGAGGTCTGCGAGGGCTACCGGAACGCCGACGCGGGCACGGTGCGCGTGCTCGGCCTCGACCCCGCCAGGGACGGCGCCCGGCTCAAGCCCAGGGTCGGCGTAATGCTCCAG
>JAWWPV010000231.1:0-8615 GCA_033854775.1 Trebonia sp. | reverse complement strand
TCCGTCCCTGGTGGCGACCGATCTTGACGGGACGATCATCCGCGGCGACGGGACGATCTCCGAGCGGACCGTTGCCGCGTTCGCCCGGGTGGAGGCGGCAGGGGCGCGGTTCGTGCTGGTCACCGGGCGGCCGCCGCGGATGATGCGGTCGATCGCGGAGGCCTTCTGCCACCGGGGGACGGCCATCTGCGCCAACGGGGCGCTCTCCTACGACCTGCGGACCGAGACCGTCGAGACGCTGCACGTGGTTCCGCCGGCGGCGCTCGCCGCCGCGGCGACGGCGCTGCGGGCGGCCGTGCCCGGCATCGGGATCGCGGTCGAGTACCCAGACGGGCACGCCGCCGACCACGTGTACCAGGCGCTCAACTGGGACGTGAACTCGTCGATTCCGCGGCTACCCGACGCTGAGCTCTTCGCGCGGCCGGCTTCCAAGCTTCTCGGACGGCACTTCGGCTACACGTGCGACGATCTACTCGCGCTCGCGCTTCCCGCGCTCGACGGCCTGGTCAGCGTCACGCACTCCAACTCCAAGGGGCTCATCGAGGCGGCGGCGCTCGAGGTCTCCAAGGCCACCGTCGTCGCCGAGCTCGCCGCCGCGCACGGGATCGGCCGCGAGGCGGTCATCGCGTTCGGTGACATGCCCAACGACCTGCCGCTGCTCGCCTGGGCCGGCACGTCCTGCGCGGTCGCCAATGCCCACCCGGTGATCCTCGCCGCCGCCACCCACGTCATCGGCAGCAACGACGAGGACGGCGTGGCCGCCTACCTGGAGACGCTGTATCCGTAAATCCCGCCGGCTCGAATGCAGCGGCGGCCTCGGTCGAAGCGCTCACAGCGCCAGCGAGTCCAATCGCGAATGGCCGGCGGCATCGACGACAGCGCAGTGGCGCGCGGACCGCAGCGAGTTATCTCATTGCCAGGCACGTCCTACGGGACGATGATGATTTTGCCTGCGACGGTGCGCGACTCGGCCAGGGCCAGCGCCGCCGGGGCATCGGCCAGCGGGAACTGCGCGGCGACCTGCGGGGTGAGCACGCCGTCGGCCAGCAGCCGCAGCACCCGGGTGAGGTCTCCGTGCAGGCGGTCCCGGAAGGCGTCCAGGTTGCGCTTGCCCGCCCAGAAGTTGTAAAAGTGCGCGCTCTTCCCGTTGGGCAGGAGGTTCCACGATGCCAGCAGCGCGAACGCCTTCAGCATGGGGAGCTGCGAGTTTCCGTCCTGGTTCTTCGTGGCCGCGGTGCCGTAGGACACCAGCGTCCCGCCCTTGCGCAGCAGTCGCCATGATTCCTTCAGCCCGGCCCCGCCGACGTGGTCGAACACCGCGTGAACGCCGTCCGGCGCGAGTTGCCGGATCCGCTGGTACATGCCGGGGTCGCGGTAGTCCACCGGGATCGCGCCCAGCTTCCGCACCGTGTCGTGGTGCCGCGCCGGCGGGCACGCTGGCGGTCCGGTGCAGCATCTGCCAGGCCGTGATCCCGTTGACCACGACGGTCTCCGCGGCGGCGGCCGTCACGCTGTCCGGCACGGCAACCAGGTCCGCGGCGTCGAGCAGCAGGGAGCTGGCCCAGCCGCCGGTCTTGGTGACCGCGGCGAACCGGCGCCCGGTCATCGCGGGGTCCACGTCCGGGCCGACGGCGGTCACCGTGCCGACCACGTCGTAGCCGGGCACGAACGGGAACGACGGCTGGTCGTAGTACTTGCCGCGGCGCATCTGCTGCTCGGCGAAGGACACTCCGGTCGCGTCCATCCTCAGCATGACCTGGCCTGCGGCGGGTGCCGGGAGGTCGCGGCTGCGGACCTGCAGGCCGCCGGGCTCAACCTTGCCCGGCAGGACGATCTCGGTGGCGCGGGTGGCAACGGTGCTGTTCATAACGTGGGTGTTGCGGACGATCGCGTCGATGACCTGCGGCCACGTGCCGATGGGCAGGTTGTGGCCCATGCCGGGGATGGTGAGGAGTTCCGCACCGGGGATCGCGGCCGCTGTCGCCCTGCCGGCGGCGATGTCGATCAGCGGGTCGGTCTCACCGTGGATAACCGAGACCGGCACGGTGACCTTGTGCAGCGCCTCGGTCCGGTCCGGTGCCGTGAGGACCGCGGCGAGCTGCCGTACCGAGCCTTGCGGGTAGTAGCCGCGGTCGTATGCGTTCTCTGCCCTGGCGCGCAGCTCCTCTTCGCCGGCGGGGAAACCGGGTGCCTCGAGCGCCCGGTAGCCCGCGATGGCCGCGACGATCCGCGATTCGCGGTCAGCCGCCGGCGGGGTCGTGAACCCGGCTAGGGCCGCTTCGCTGAACTGGCTGACGTTCGGGTCACCGGTGGCTGACATGATCGAGGTCATGCTCAGCACCCTGGCCGGGTGGTCGATGACCAGCCGCTGCACGATCATGCCGCCCATCGACGCGCCGGCCACGTGCGCGGCCTCGATACCCAGCGCGTCCAGCAGCGCCGCCGTGTCGTCCGCCATGTCACCCAGCGAGTACGGCGGCTTCCCCTTACCAGCCGCCAGTTCGAGGATGTCCGGCACCGGCAGCTCGTCCAGCCATGTCGACTTGCCTGCGTCCCGGTTGTCGAACCGGATCACGTGGAATCCGTGGCCGGCGAGTTGCCGCACGAAGTCCTCCGGCCACTCGATCAGCTGCGCCCCCAGCGCCATCACCAGCAGCAAGGCCGGATCGGCGGGCTTACCGAAAGTGTCGTACTCCAGTTCGATGCCGTTCGCGGTGACACTGGGCATGGTGTTCCTCCTTGAGTTCGGCCTCAGCGAGTCCGGCCGCATGGTTGGGTCCGTGGATCGCCGTGGGGTTAGTGGTAGGCGGGTGTGGAGCGGAGGCTGTGGTCGATGAAGTCGACCATCCAGGTGAAGCTGTCGTCGACGTCCGCGCTGATCTGGAACCCGGCGGTTACTTCCAGGGTGGCGAATCCGTGCAGTGCGCTGCGCAGCATCCGCATGGCGTGGATCTCCTGGTCGGGGTCGATCCGGTACCCGCGGAGCATGGCCGCCCAGGAGGCGAGGACCCGCTGGGCCGCCGCGATGAGGGGGTCGTCGGGGCCGGTCGGGCGGGCGGCGTTGCCCGCGGCGTACCGGCCGGGGTGCTCTTTCACGTACGCCCGCATCGCCTGTGCGCCCGCGGCGAGGGCGTCGCTGCCTGCCAGGCCCTGGATGGCGTCGCGGAGGGTGTCGCCGAACTCAGTCATGGCCAGGACGGCGATGCGGTGGGTGAGCTCGGCCTGGCTGGCGACGTGCTTGTAGAGCGAGGGGGTCTTGACCCCGAGCCGCTGCGCGAGCTGGCCCATGCTGAGCTGGTCCAGCCCGATCTCGTCGGCCAGTGCCGCGCCGGCCTCGGTCAGCGCGGCCGCGGTGAGCCCGGCCCTAGGAGGCACGGGCAAGCGTCCTGGCCAGGAACGGCACGGCTAGCGCGAGGACTCGGTCCGGCGCCTGGGCGTGCGGGTAGTGGCCGACACCGTCCAGGACGGCCAGTTCCCCCCGCCCCGCGGGCAGGTCCGCGATGACCTTCTCGCCCTCGGCACGCGGGTCGGCCCAGTCCGGATCCGCGCCGCCCTCAACCACCAGGACCGGGCAGGCGACGTTGGGCAGTTGCGCGCCGGCGTCGCCGGGGTTGGCCTGGCACATGGCCTGCAGGGCCTTCATCCTGCCCGGCTCGCTCAGTTTGGCCTCGATGCGCGCCAGCTCGCTGTCCCAGTCGGCGGGCTTGGCCGGGTACGCCAGGTCGAGGTACTTCTTCCAGGCCTTCATGCTCCCCGTGAACATGGTCATCCCGAGCTGGGTGTAGCCGGCCCGGAACCGCTTGGTCCGCAGCAGCCCTCCGAGGTCGACCGGCTGCTTGCGGGTGAAGGGCGCCAGTTCGATGACGCCGCTGACCAGGTCGGGCGCGGTCGCGGCGGCGATCGTCGCGGCGCCGCCGCTGATCGACTGGCCGACGATCACCGCCGGGCCGCCCAGCCGGCGCACGAGGGCGACGAGGTCGCCCGCGATGTCGGTGCGGCTGTAGCCCTCCCAGCCCAGGCTGGACTCCCCGCAGCCGCGGATATCCATGTTGGCGACCCGGTACCCCTCGGCGGCCAGGGCCGGGGCGAGGAATCGGTAGGAGTGGCGGCTGTCGCCGATGCCGTGCGCGAGGACGACCAGCGGGCCCTGCCCGGTCAGGTCGTAAGCGATGGTGTTGCCGGCGACATTCAGGTACTCAGTCATGACATCCTCCAATGGCTAATGCTGATAGCTAAAAGCTAATCAAATTAGTCAAGTGTGTCAACAGCCCCCAAGGGCCGAACGGCTCCAGCGCTGTGTCCAGACGAGACCGCCGAGGTGCGGGCGCCATCCGGTCGGCGGAGTCGGCGCGGACCAGCACCTTGCGCTGCAGGTGACGGGGCAGCTGCGCCCGGGACAGGCGGACGGCCTCGACGTGGTCGGCGGCGGTGTTAGCTTGTCGGGCCGAAACGTTCCGTTTTGATCGTCCCCGGGGCGTAGCCCGCCGCTACCAGGAGGTCTGAGGCGGCTTCGACGAAGCCGGACGGGCCGCAGGCGAAGACCGCCGGGTTCAGCTCCGGCGGGAAGGCGGTCTTGGCGAGGACGTCGGCGCTCAGGCGGCCGGCGTACCCGCGGAGCCGCCGGCGAGCCTGGCCCGCCCCTGGCTCCGCTGGCTGGTCAGGAGCAGCCGAGACCAGCGCGCCGTCCCTGGGTGCACCGCCGACCTCGGAGTCTCGTGTCACCTCGGCGGGAGTCTTCCGCCAGCGCGTCAGCCGCGTGTAGAGGAAGGTAACGACCGTAAGGGGTGAAACACGCACCCGTTCGGACAGCTCGTCGGCGTAAATGACGTCGGCGGGGGTGCGGGCACTGTAGATCAGCCGGACGGGGACCTGGCTTTTGACTTGCTCGTGCGCGCGGATCATGGACATCAGGGGGACGATGCCCGAGCCGCCCGCGAGCAGCAGCAAGGGGCGGGGGTCATTGCCTGGCCAGGCGAACCAGCCGCCAATCGGGCCGCGCACCTCGAACTGGTCGCCGGGCTCGGCGATGCCCGCCAGGTACGGGGAGACCTCACCGTCCGCAAGGCGCTGGACGGTAATCTCCAGGCGGCCGGCTTCCGGGGCGCTGGCTATCGAGTAGTCGCGCTGGGTTGAGTAGCCGTCCTCGGCGGTGAGCTTGACGGTGACGTGCTGGCCGGCCTGGTGGCCCGGCCAGCCGGGGACGTCGAGGGTGAGCGTCCGGGCGGTCGCGGTCTCTTCCCTCGTCTCCTTGACGGTCGCGACCAGCCAGGTCAGTCGCCTTGGTACCGCTGCTCGCGCCACGGGTCGCCGTAGTCGTTGTAGCCGAGTTCCTCCCAGAAGCCGCGCTTGTCGTGGGTCATCAGGTCCAGGCCGGTGACCCACTTGGCGGACTTCCAGAAGTACAGGTGCGGGACGAGCAGCCGGGCCGGGCCGCCGTGCTCGGGGGGCAGCGGCTTGCCGTCGTACTCGTAGGCGATCCAGGCCTTGCCGTCGCGCAGGTCGGGCAGCGGCAGGTTGGTCGTGTAGCCGCCGTAGCTCCGCGCCATGACGTAGGCGGCATTCGTCTCAATGCCGTCGAACAGCGTGTCGAGTGACACGCCGCGCCAGTGGGTACCGAGCTTGGACCACTGGGTGACGCAGTGGATGTCGGTCGTGACGTCCTCGGCTTGCAGCGCGGTGAACTGCTTCCAGTCCCACCTGGTGGAGTCGCCCGTCTCCGTGGTGATCGTGAACTTCCAGGTCGCGGTGTTGACCGGCGGGGTCGGGCCCGCCTGGAGAATCGGGAACCCGTGCTCCAGGTACTGGCCGGGAGGCAGCTTGGGGTCATCCCGCCTGCGCCCGGCGAAGCCCCGCGTTACGACGTTCACGCGTTGAGCTTCGACTGCCAGTTGCGGGGTACCCGGCCCGACGGGCCGGGAACCGGCTGGTCCACCGGGTGATGCTCCGGCGCGGCGAGCTCGGGGCCCGTCTCGTAGAAGTCCTCGCTCGGGTAGGACCAGAACCAGGTCTCCCCCGGCTCGAAGCTGCGGATGACCGGGTGGCCGGTCGCCTTGGCGTGCGCGGTGGCGTGCTGCTCCGGTGAGGTGTCGCAGCACCCGATGTGGCCGCACTGGGTGCAGCGGCGCAGGTGCAGCCACCAGCCCGCGGCCGCCTCGCACTCGACGCAGCCCGTGCCGCTCGGCGGGACTGCCGGGTCGACGCCGGCGATCTGCTGTGTCATGAGTTCTCCGCTGGTATCGGCTCGGCCTGTACCGGCTCTGCCTGGATGGGAAGCCTGACCTGGAAGCGGGTGTCGCCGGGGACCGACTCGACGCGCAGGTCGCCGTGGTGCTTCTTGACCACGATCCGCCATGCGATGTCAAGCCCGAGCCCGGTGCCCTCGCCGACCGGCTTGGTGGTGAAGAAAGGCTCGAATATGCGCTTCTGGACGTCCGGCGGGATGCCGGGACCGCTGTCGCCGATCTCGACGAGGATATTGCCGTCGTCGCGCGCGGTGCGGAGGGTGAGCGTGCCCGTGCCGGCCATCGCCTGGGCGGCGTTGTCGATCAGGTTGGTCCACACCTGGTTGAGCTCGGCGGCGTAGGCGGGGATCTTCGGCAGGGTCTTGTCGTACCGCTTGACGATCGTGATGCCCTTGAGCTTCGCGGACATCATCAGCAGCGTGCTCGACAGCAGGTCGTGGACGTCCACCACCTGGAACGGCGCGCGGTCAAGCTGCGAGTACTGCTTGGCCGCGCCGACCAGCGTGGTGATCCTGGTGGTCGCGTCCTCGATCTCGTTCATCAGCAGCTCGGTCTCGACCGTGTAGTTCAGCCAGCGGAGCGCGGGTTCGATAATGTCCGCGCCCACGGTGTCCAGGACCCGGTCGAGCCAGTCGGTGTCCAGGCCGCCCTGGACGAAGACCGGGGCGAGCAGCCACGCCTCGGAGCAGCCGTGATCCTCCAGCCAGTCAGTGACCGCGTCCTCGGCGTCGGAGGCCTCCATCGGGTCGAGCTTCGGTGCCTTGGCGACCTGCTCCGCCGCGCGCTGCTGCAGCTCGATGAGCTGCTCAAGGCTGGCCCGCTCGTAATTGCCGCCGGCGATCATGCGGAGCTTGCCGCGCATCCCCGCGACCCGCTCGCGCAGGCTCGCCGTCGCGCGCACCGCCGCGGCGGCCGGGTTGTTGAGCTCGTGGGTCAGCCCCGCGGTCAGCGAGCCGAGCGCGAGCAGCCGCTCCCGCTGGCCGACCGCCTCACGGGTCCGCTGGCCGCCGATGAACAGGCCCTCGAGCAGGTGGACCGGCATCGGGAACCACTCGTTCATGATCTGCGAGAAGCACTCCGCGCCCAGGACGTAGAAGCGGGACGGCTCGGTGACCCGCAGCGAGTTCTGGTAGGTCTGCGGCACCCGGTCCCCCAGGTAGGCCGTGTACGCGCCGCTGTAGACGCCCCGCTGGCTGGTCCTGGCGACCTCCACCTCGTCCTCGCCGACCCGCCGGGAGGTGACCACGGTGCCCTCGATCAGCACGTACAGGCAATCCGCCGGCTCGCCCTCGGCGAAGACCGGGCCTGGCTCGATGATCTCCACGTGGCCCTCGCCGCAGAGCCGGCCAAGCTGCTCGTCCGACAGCTTCTCGAACAGGAACAGCGTGCGCAGCTCCGCTGGGTCGCATTGCGCGATTACTGTCATAGCGCTCTCCAGGTAACCGTGTTTCCAAATACCTGTGCACGAACATGACGGCCATCGCGCCCTCACCTACCGCCGAGGCGACCCGTTTCGCCGAGTCTGACCGCACGTCGCCGGCCACGAACACGCCGGGGACGCTGGTCTCCAGGTGGTACGGCGGGCGGTCAAGCTGCCAGCCGGTCTCTTCCTGGGCGAAGTCCGGGCCGGCCAGGACGAAGCCGTGCTTGTCACGAGCAAGCACGCCATCAAGCCAGCCGGTCCGCGGCGCCGCGCCAATAAAGATGAACAGCTGGCCGGCGTCGACTATTTCTGTGTCGCCCGTCGCCAGGTCACGAAGGGTGAGCCGCTGAAGGTGCCCGTCCCCTTCCGCCTCCGCCACCTCGGTGCACACCCGGACGGTGATGTTGGGGATGCCCGCGATCTGCTGGATGAGGTAGTACGACATCGACTGCTCAAGCCCGCGGGCGCGCACCAGCATGGTCACGGAACGGGCGAATCTCGCCAGGTAGACCGCGGCCTGGCCGGCCGAGTTCGCGCCGCCGACCACGTACACGTCCTGGTCCTTGCAGCCCTCGGCCTCGGTGAGCGCCGCGCCGTAGTAGACGCCCGCGCCGGTCATCTCGATGCAGCCGGGTGCTTGCAGCTGCCGGTAGGAGACTCCCGTCGAGAGGATGACCGCCTTGGCGTCGATCGCGCTCCCGTCGCTGAGCCTGAGCGTCCTGGCCGGGCCGTTGACCTCAAGGCCGGTCGCCTCGACGGTCGTCAGCAGCTCGGCGCCGAACTTGACCGCCTGCCGCCGCGCGCGGTCGGTGAGCTGGCCGCCGGACACGCCGTCGGGGAAGCCCAGGTAGTTCTCGATCCGCGAGGACTGGCCGGCCTGGCCGCCGGTGGCGAACTTCTCCACGAGCACGGTGCGCAGGCCCTCGGACGCGCCGTAGACCGCCGCGCCG
>JAWWPV010000230.1:0-5437 GCA_033854775.1 Trebonia sp. | reverse complement strand
GCTCAGTACACCTGAGAGCGGGCTCATGCGCCCATCGTAGGGATCTACTCCCGGGAAACCTACACACAACTCCCAGTAATCAAAGAAAATCCACCACCGTCACCGCCCGGTGAATAGAGCTACCCGTGAATGATGACGCCGCGGATGTTGCGCCCGGCCATCATGTCCTCGTACCCCTGGTTGACCTGGTCGAGGGTGTACCGCGCGGTGATCAGCTCCGCTAGCTTGATCTTGCCGGCCCGGTACAGGTCGAGGATCCGCGGGATGTCGTCGAACGGGTTGGACGAACCGAACAGGGCGCCCTGCAGCCGCTTCTCGAACAGCGTGAGCTCGAAGCCGGAGATGCTCACTGTCTTCTGAGCCGGGCCGGCGAGCCCGGTCAGCACGACGATGCCGCCCTTGCGGATCGCGGCGAACGCGGCGGACACCACGTCCTCGGTCACCACGCCCACCGTGACGATGGCCTGGTCCGCGCCGACGCCCCAGCTCAGCTCAACCGCGAGGGCCTGCGCCTCCTCGGGGGTGGCCACCGCGTGCGTCGCGCCGAACTTGAGCGCGGAGGTCCGCTTGAACTCGACCGGGTCCACCGCGATGACGTACCGCGCGCCGGCGATCGAGGCGCCTTGCAGCGCGTTGTGGCCGACGCCGCCGACCCCGTAGACGATCGTGGTGTCGCCCGGCTTGACCTCCCCCGCCTTGACCGCGGAGCCGAAGCCGGTCGGCACGCCGCACGACGTCAGCGCGGCGAGCTCGAGCGGGATGTCGTCCTCGATCTTCACGACCGAGGCCTCAGAGAGCACCGCGTGCTGCGAGAACGTCCCGAGCAGGCACATCTGCCCGAAGTCCGTCGAGCCCTCGTGGTAGCGGAAGGTCCCGTCGGGCAGGCTGTTGTCCACCAGGAACCGGCCGTAGTCGCAGAGGTTGCTATGGCCGCGCGCGCAGAAGCGGCACTTGCCGCAGACCGGCAGGAAAGAGGCCACCACGTGGTCGCCGGCCGCGAGCCGGGTGACGCCCTCGCCGACCTGCTCGACAGTGCCCGCGCCCTCGTGGCCGCCGACGATCGGGTACCGGACCGGGATGTCGCCGGTGCGCAGGTGGTCATCGGAGTGGCACAGCCCCGAGGCGGCGAACTTGACAAGGACCTCGCCTGCCTTCGGCTCGTCCAGGTCGAGTTCTACGATCTCGAACGGCTTCCCGACGTCCCTGAGCACCGCTGCTCGCGTCTTCATGGAACACCCTCCCGGGGAGTAAACGCAGTGTGGCTGTCATCATCCGCCCAACCGCCGGGCACGGTCATTGTGGCATTCCCCAATGACAAGGGGGCATCGTTGTGCTCCGCGGGGGTAACCGGGTGACCCGCTGGCCGGGGCGAATGCCCTACTGCGCCTCCGGCCACTCCAGTCTCATCCCGGCCCGGACCCCGCGGGCGGGAATATTGCGCAGGTCACAGTACGGACTAGCGGTGTCGGGTCTTATTGCGAGACGCAAGTGGCAATGGCTAGGGTCGACATCATGCTTACATTCCGGTCATCCACCAGGCGGGTCGCCGCCGTGCTCGGCATAGGTTGCCTCGGCCTCACCGCCGCGGCCTGCAGCTCTTCCTCCAGCTCGTCCAGTTCGTCCGCCGCGAGCTCGCCAAGCGCGTCGGCGTCGTCCCCGGCCGCCTCGGCCTCGGCGTCGTCCGCGGCCACCGGGACCGGCGCGGTGGACGTGCTGTACGCGGGCTCGCTCGTGAACCTGATCACGAAGCAGGTCGGCCCCGCCTTCTCGACAGCGAGCGGCTACTCCGTGACCGGGGCGGGAGCGGGCTCCACGGCCCTCGTGACCGACATCAAGGGCAAGGTCTACAAGGGCGACGTGTTCATCAGCGCGAGCCCCACGGCCACCAAGACGCTCATCGGCACCGCAAACGGCGACTGGGTCTCCTGGTACGTCAGCTTCGCCTCGTCGAAATTGGTCCTCGGGTACAACCCGAAGAGCAAGTTCGCCTCCGAGATCAAGTCCGAGCCGTGGTACAAGGCGATCACCACCCCCGGGCTCAAGCTCGGCTTCACCGACCCGGCGACCGACCCCAAGGGCAAGCTCGTCGCGGAGGCGCTGAGCGGCACCGCCAAGGCCAAGAACCTCCCGGCGCTGACCACGATCGAGAACGACAAGGGCGACGTCTTCCCCGAGGAGACCCTCGTCGCCCGGCTGCAGGCGGGCCAGATCGACGCGGCCTTCTTCTACACGATTGAGGCGACCCCGGTTGGCATCCCGACCGTGCCGCTGGCGGGCGAGGACCTGAAGGCCACCTACACGATCTCGACCCTCAAGGGCGCGCCGAACGAGCCGGGCGCCGACGCGTTCACCGCGTACCTGCTCGGCCCGTCCGGCCAGGCCGTGCTCAAGCAGGACGGGTTCGCCCTGATCACCCCGCCGAAGGTCACCGGCAGCGGCGTCCCTGCCACCGTCCAGTCCGCGCTCCCCTAGCCACGGATGGCAAGGCAAGACCCGCTGACAGGACTCGGTAAGTTCATCACGTGAAATATCGCGCGTCACGCAGCCCGCTCACCTACCTGGGCGGGCTGCTCGCGCTCTACCTGGCGATACCGATCGGCGCCTTCCTCATCCGGCTGGCGCAGCCGGGCGACCGGGGGTTCGGCAGCCCTGGCCTGTGGTCGGCGCTGTGGACGTCCGTCGCGAGCGCGACGATCTCCGTGGCGATCGTCGCGGTCCTCGGTATCCCGCTTGCCTACTGGCTGGCCAGGACCAAGGGGCCGCTCACCTGGCTGGTCGGCCTGATCGTGCAGCTGCCGCTCGCGCTGCCGCCGGTGATGAGCGGCCTCGTGCTGATCTACATCGTCGGCCCGTACACGTGGCTCGGGAACCTGTTCAACGACGAGCTCACCGGCACGATCGTCGGCGTCGTCTTGGCGCAGACGTTCGTCGCGGGCCCGTTCCTCATCGTCGCCGCCAGGATCGCGTTCGCGGGCGTCGACCCCGCGCTCGAGGACCTCGCGGCCTCCCTCGGCCGCGGCCCGGCCAGCCGGTTCTGGCTGGTGTCGATGCGCATCGCCGCGCCCGGCATCCGCGCGGGGCTGCTCATGACCTGGATGCGCGCGATCGGCGAGTACGGCGCGACGGTCCTGCTGGCCTACCACCCCTACACGCTGCCCGTCTTCGTCTATGTGCTGTTCTCCTCCACCGGCATCGCCGCCACCCAGGCGCCGACCGCCCTCGCCCTCGCCGTCGCGGTGGTCGTCCTGCTTCTCGCCGAGATCCGGCCGTGGCGTCGCAGGCGCCGGAGGCCGGTCCTGCCCGCGCCGGCGGCGCCGCCCCGGGTCGAGCCGGTGGCCGTGGCCTTCAACCTGGACCTCGCCGTCGGCACCTTCCGGCTGCGGGTGGCGCACCAGTCGGCCAGCAACAAGATCGCGATCCTCGGCCCGTCGGGCGCGGGCAAGTCGATCACGCTCCGCGCGATCGCCGGCTTCCTCGGGCCGCACGCGGGCACCGTCGAGTTCAACGGCGAGGAGGTCGCCGGGATCAGGGTCGAGGACCGCCGCGTGGGCTACGTGCCCCAGGGGCTGGTGATGTTCCCCGGCCGCACCGCCTGGCAGCAGGTGCTGTTCGCCGTGGGCGCCGACCCCGCGCTCGCCGCCTGGTGGCTGCGCACGCTGCGCCTCGACGGGCTGGAAGGCCGCCTGCCAGGGGAGTTGTCCGGCGGCCAGCGGCAGCGCGTCGCGCTCGCGCGCGCGCTGTCTTTCCGGCCCAGGCTCGTGCTGCTCGACGAGCCGTTCAGCGCGCTCGACGCCCCGGTCCGCGAGGAACTCCGCCGCGAGCTGCGCCGCCTGCAGCGCGAGGCGGGCCTGTCCACCGTCATCGTGACCCACGATCCCGAGGAGGCGGCACTGCTCGCCGATGAGATCCTCGTCGTCGACGAGGGCAGGCTGTTGCAGGCCGGACCGCGCGCTGAGGTCTTCGCCCGCCCGGCGTCCCCGCAGGTGGCGCGGCTCCTCGGCATCCCCAACCTGATCCACGCCACGGTGTCCGAGCCCGGTGTGCTCGCCGTCGGCGCGCCGGACCCGGGCACGCGGCCACGGGACGCGGCGGGTTTGCTCATCGCCGCGGACACGGGCGCCCTGCCCGCCGGCGCGGAAGTGCTGTGGACGATCCGGCCCGACCACATCGCCGTGCTGTCCGGTGCCGCGGCCGGCCCCGAGGTCTACCCGGCCGAGGTCGACGACGTCGCGGACATCGGCACCCTGACCACCATGACGATCCGGCTGCGCACCGGCCAGGACCACGCGCCCGAGCTGCGCGTCCGCACCACGGCGGCGGTGACCGTCGCCCCCGGCGATCCTTGCCACGTGCGCATGGCGCCCGCCGACATCACCGCCTGGCCTGCCACTCCCGCATCCGCCTTCAGCGCGGTCGCGGAACGCTAGGCTCGCAGGCATTATGCGCCGATACGCTTTCCTGGTCCTGCCCTCGCATAACCGGGTCTACGCGGATGCCGCGCCGTCGCTTGCCCGCGCCGAGCTCGCGGTGCTCAGCGCCGCGCTGCCTGATGGCGCGATCGACGCCGATAGCGTTGCGGAGACGGTGATCGGCGGCGTGCCCTACGTCACCTTCGAGGCCGGCGAGCTGTCGGAGCGGGACGCGGACCTGCTCGCCAACCTGTCCTCGCTCTACGCGCTGTTCGAGGTCACCGGGGAACTGCTGCGGCCGGTGGAACTGCGCCGCCTCGACCGCTTCGACGATGACCTGCTGACCATACTCAAGTACCCGGGCAAGACGAACGAGCAGTTCACCAAGCTGCTGCTCAACGTCACCCTCGCGTCGTCGGCGTTCGCAGGCGAGCTGTCGTCGCCCGCGGCGCCGGGCCCCGGGGGCAGGCGGCTTTCCGTCCTCGACCCGCTGTGCGGCCGCGGGACCACGCTCAACCAGGCGCTGATGTACGGGTTCGACGCGTACGGCGCGGACATCGACGCGCGGGACGTCGAGGCGTACGCCGTCTTCATCCAGCGCTGGCTGAAGGACAAGCGGCTGAAGCACCGGGCGGACTTCTCCCCGGTGCGGCGCGACCGCAAGGTCGTGGCCCGGCGCCTGACGGCGGAGTTCGCGGCGACCAAGGACGAGTACAAGGCCGGCGACGTCCAGCGCCTCGAGGTCGTCGAGGCGGACACGACCCGCATCGGCGAGTTCTTCAGGCCCGCGTCGGCCGACCTGGTCGTCGCCGACCTGCCGTACGGCGTTCAGCACGGCAGTCACGGCAGCGGACGGGCCGGCGGCGGCGAGGCGCCTAGGGACGGCGGCAGGACCCTGGCCAGGAGCCCGGTCGACCTGCTGCGCGCGGCGGCCCCGGGGTGGGCGAGGGCGCTCCGCCCGGGCGGCGCGCTCGGCATCTCGTGGAACACGCACGTCGCCCGGCGGGAGGACGCCGCCGGCGCGCTCG
>JAWWPV010000229.1:0-3528 GCA_033854775.1 Trebonia sp. | reverse complement strand
CAGTACGGGCTCCGCCGCCGCGGCGCCAATACCGATGTCCGCGCGCCCGGAAACGACCAGGGTGGGAACGTTGGGCCCCTGGTTGTCGAGGATTGTCACCCGTACGTGGTGGGCCGCGAAGTACCCGAGATCCTGGGCCACGTAGGCGGCGGCGGTGAACGTCGGGGCGTTGCCGGCGATGGTGATCGACTGGGTCGCTCCGGCGGATGAACTGCTCCCGGCCGCGGGCGAGCCGCTGGAACACGCGGAGGCCAGGCCTGCGGCCAGGCTGACGGCGGCCGCGAGCATCAGTGCCCTGTTTCTTACTCGCACAGCTTTGACTTCCTTTCAGCGCTCCCACCAGTGAAGCAACCGGCGCTGCAGCAGTTCAGATGCGAAAACGAACAGCGATCCCACGACCGCGAGCGTGATGACAACGGAGAAGGTGAGTGAGGCGTCCGAATTCGTCAGGGCGGTTGTTATCAGCTGGCCCATGCCGGGTTGCCCGGTGAGGATCTCTGCCGTCACCACGGTCACGAGTCCGAAGCTGATGGCGTTGGGGAGCGATGCGCACACCCACGCCAGGACGTAGGGGAGCCTGATCTGCAGCGCGATCTCGGTGGACGAGGCGCCGAGGAGGCGGGCGTTGTCGATGATCTGGCGGGGAATGCTCAGGCCGCCCGTCAGTCCGTTGTAGAACGCGATGAAGAAGACCACCAGGAACGCCGTGATCACGGACATCGTGATGGTGGGCCCGACGAGGATGACGAAGATGGGGATCAGCGCGATCCGCGGCGTCGCGTTGACGAACGATATGAACGGGCTGAGGATCTTCGCCAGCATCGCGTACTGGCTGAAGATCAGCGCCAGGACGACGCCCGCACCGACTCCGATCGCCACGCCGATGGCGGTGGCCTTCACCGTGTACCAGAGAAAAGCCCAGATCGACACGACCCCGTCGCTGCCTGTGGCAAGCTTCCCCAGGTTGCTGGCGACACGGGACGGCGAGCTGATGAAGAAGGGGTCGAACACGTGGTAATGCGCGCTGAGCCAGCCGATATCGGGCAGGTACTGCCAGGCGGCAAGGACGACGACCACGCAGGCGAGGCGCCACAGGTTCACGATGGCGCTCGCGCGCCTGTTCTTCTTCGGCCGGGACCGGCGCGTCGTGGCCGGCTTCTCGAGGAGGGTCGGGCTGCCCTGGTCTGTACGCTCGGCGGTCATGGGCGGTGTGTCCCTGCCGCCGCGGCGCCGCCCCGCCGGATCTCTTTGCTCAGGCGAGACCACAGGGTGCTGTAGATGCGCAGGTAGTTATCGCTGCTGCGCAATTCCAGCATGTCACGCTCGCTGCCGAGCGTGACCCGCTCCTCTCCCACCAGCCCGGCCGGCCGCGGGCCGAACACCAAGATCCGGTCGGACAAGGTGATGGCCTCCGCCAGGTCGTGCGTGACGAGGATCGTCGTCATCTTCAGCATCCGGATTACCCGGTAGATGTCCTGGTGAATGGCGATGCGAGTTGGCTCGTCGACCGCGGAGAACGGCTCGTCGAGCAGGAGCACGCGCGGCTGTGCGGCGACCGCGGCAATGAACGCCACCCGCCGGCGCATCCCGCCGGACAGCTGGTACGGATAGGAATCGGCGGAATCCGCCATGCCGACCAGGTCGAGCAACTCGGTGACGCGCCGGTCTACGTGAGTCGGCTTGAGGTGAACTCCGGGAACCCGCCGCAGCCCGCGCCTCAGCATCGAGGCGCCAGGCGCCCCGTGAACCGAGAACCGGGAGTACAGAGCGACGTTCTCGCGCACTGTGAGCCAGCGCAGCAGCGTGTCGGTTTGGAACACCATGGCCAGCGGATGCCGGTCGTCCCCGGTTGGGCCGGGACGGGTGATGGTTCCGCGCACCGGCTTGACGAGGTCGGCGATCAGGTAGAGCAGCGTTGACTTGCCGCAGCCGCTGGGGCCGACGATGCTCACGATCTCGCCGTTGGCAAACGACAGGTCGAGGTCCCGGAAGACCTCAAGGCCGTCGCCGTACCCGAAGGAGACGTTGTTGAGCCGGGTGACGGCCGGAACCAGTGCTCCTTCACGGCCCGCGTCGCCGGCCGGCCGCCCGGGGCTGACTGAGGCCCCGGGTGGTTCTTCTGTTCCCGGCGGGGCAACCGCGCGTGATACGCCCTCCATCTAACGCCAGCACCTCCTCGTGCTCGTTCCGGCTGACCGCCAAACAGTGTTATCGATGCTCAGCCGTGCGATCGAGCGCCCGGTAGATTTTGGACGTTACCTTCCCGGGGTTCGCGCCGTCAATGGTTCCGGCGCCCCGGGGCGCGGACGCCCTTCGGCCGGCTTGCACCCACGCAGACGGCGACCGCGCTGCTACTGGACGTGCGCCCAATCTGCATCGCCGTCCGCCTCAGGGGCCGAGGTCGGAGACGGCGACCGCTCCGGCCCGCCGTCCGAAGACGGCGGAGCGCATCAGCGAGCTTCCGCCGGGGTAGTTGCCGAAAAACAGGCCGCCCGTGATCTCGCCGACCGCGTAGAGGCCCGCCAGTGGCGCGCCGTTGCCGTCAAGCACTCGGGCCTGCGGGTCCACCCGCAGGCCGCCGTGGGTGAAGGTCACTGCGCAGTTCGCCGCGTACAGCAGGAACGGAGGGGTGACGAGTGGCATCTCCCAGTACGACTTCGGCGGCGTAAGCCCCCTCGTCGGGTTCCCGACGAGGCGGTCGAAATCCGCCGCCGGGTTGCCGGCCGCGGCGTCGTTGTACGCGCGGACGTGCTCGGCAAGTGCCGTTCCGTCGATTCCGGCGGCCGCGGCGACCCCCTCGATCGTGTCGCCCTCGACCGGCGCGACGCCGGGAACGGCGGCGACGACGCGATCACGGACCTTGTCATCGAACAGGTGAAACGCGATCGCCCCGGGCTGGTCCAGGATCGCCCGGCCCATCTTGGAGTAGATACGGGTCCAGAGGTCGGCCCCCTCGTCGAAGAACCGCCGCCCGTCGGCGTTGACGACGATGCCGAAACGGAACCCGCGCGACATGCGTGGCGGCGTCGGCACGCCGTGGCCGGGGGGATTCGGGGCGAACGCGTCGACCGAGATCGAATGGCAGGCGCCCATGTCTCCCGCGGCGCCGGCGCCGCGGCCGAACGCGGCTTCGAGCGGCACGCCGGTGTTGTGCCGGGTACCGCGGACCTTGACCCGCACCCATTCCGGGCCGAGGTACTTCGCCCGCAGCTCGGCACTGGCCTCGAACCCGCCGGAGGCGAGCACCACGGCGGCCGCCGCGCGTTGCGAGCCGTCGCCCAGGATCACCCCGCTGACTCGGCCGTCCGACCAGCTCAGGTCGGCGACGGGTGACTCCAGGTGCAGGGCGATGCCGCGCTCAAGCACCGCGTCCTGCAGGTCCTGGACCAGGCCGGATCCGCCTGCGGCCGCTTCAAGGGCCGGCCCGGACGGGACCACCGTGGTCCCTTCCCGCACGTACGGGCCGAAGACGCCCGATGGCAGCCGGAAACGAACACCGCAGCCGTACAGCCAGCGAATGGCCGGCAG
>JAWWPV010000228.1:0-4100 GCA_033854775.1 Trebonia sp. | reverse complement strand
GTAGCCAAGTCTTCTTTCCGGGAAACCCCGATGGGGGTATAGCTCAGTCGGTTAGAGCGCTTCCCTGATAAGGAAGAGGTCCCAGGTTCAAGTCCTGGTACCCCCACCAGCCTGACCCGGATGTTCGGTCAGATGGCCCTAGAAGACAAGGTCAGTGGCCCTAGAGGTTGTAGGGCCACCGCCGATTGCGCAAGCCCCCAGGAACCCGATTCCTGGGGGTCTGTTGCTTTGCAGCGCTTCCTTATGCCGCTTTGCTGCGCTTGCCATCCTCGGCGTCCTCCTGGACGTAGAGGCGGGTGACCGCCTGGTTCATCGCCTTGAGGATGGACGCGCGGTCCTGGGCGAACAGGTGGCCGTAGATGTTCTTCGTGGTCTCGATCTTGCTGCGGCCCATCTGGTTGGCCACCTGCATGTCGGTGGCGCCCGAAGCGATCAGCAGGCTCGCGCAGACGTGGCGTAGCTCGTGGGCGGTGTACTTGCCTGTGGACAACCGTCCGGTCGACGGTGATCCACTGGCCGTCGAGGTCGACGTTTTCCACAGGCACGGCTACGGCCTCTTCCAAGCGGAGCCCGGTGAACGCCCTGAGCATTGCGACGTCGCCTAGGCCCGGCGTGAAGTGGTCAAGGCGACGGCGCTTCGCGTCGCCGCGCCCGCCGCACTCGCGCCGGGCGTGCGGCCATGGGGGGCCGACCCGTCGCGGCACGCCGGGCAGCAGTGCGCTAGCGTCCCGATCAGCGCGCCCTGAAGTAAAGCGAGCATCCCCGCAGAGGAAGGCGACACAGATCGACAGTGAACGCAAGGTCGCCATAGCCGTGATGTGGGGTTCCCTGGTCGTCCTCGGGATTCCCGGCGTCGTGCTCACGACACTGAACGATCCGGAGAACCTGCCGATAGCGCTTACTGTCGAGATCGGCGGGACCGTGGCAGCAACGCTCTCAACCCTGTTTGTGCGGTACTCCGCTAAGCGTGCTCCGGCGGGGAGCGATGGCACCGGCAAGTGAGAGGGTGTCTCACAGTACGACAAGCTTCGATGCCTCCGGCGGGGACCTCGGGCTGCAGACCCCGACGTGAGGCGCGCAGCGCCTCACGAGTGGCGTGAGGTTCTGCTTGGAGATTGAGCGGGACTTCGCCGGGCGAGCGGTTAGCCCGGGGGCCCGGTAGCATGGCGGAATGAAGAAGCTGCTGATCCTCATCGTCGTTGTTCTTGGCGGTTTCGCGGTGTGGCGGAAGGTCCAGGCCCAGCGTGCCGACCTCGACCTCTGGAGTGAGGCCATCTCCTCCGAGGACAACTGACATCTGCTGACCGCCAGCCCGCCTACCCCTCTAAGGCGCGTGCGATGACTGATTCACCCCCGATCTCGCTCGTCTGCTTCGACCTGACAAGCATCGTCATCGACGGTTCCATTGTCGAGCGCGCGTTCGCCGAGGCGATCGCGACGCAGGGAATCGTCGCGGGAACCCAGGACTACGCCCGCTCTATGGTCAGGTTCGACCGCTCGCACGGGCGGCCGCCGGCCGCCGTGCTGCGCGACCTGTTCGATGGCGACGAGCCACGCGCCCAGGCGGCTTCGCTCTCGTTCGAGCGCTCGTTCCGTGCGGCAGCGCAGCGGTTCGGGCTTGACCTTCCCGCCGACGTCGCCGATGCGATGGGCAAGACGGCGGGATCCGGGGCTAGGATCTGCCTGCTCACGATGCTGTCGCGGCGTTCGTGCGGCGAGCTCATCGGGCTGCTGCACGCGGCGGACCTGGTCCTGTGCGGCGACGACGCGCCGCGCGGCTTCCCCTGGCCTGACCCGGTGCTTACCGCGATGCTCAGGCTTGGCGCCGCGGATGTACGCGAGGTGGCCGTGGTTAGCGCCACTCCTGACGGCGTGCTTTCCGGCTACCGCGCCGGAGCCAGGATCCTCGTTGGAGTGGGCACCGGGCGCCGTGCCGCAGCCCTCCTTGAGGCGGGCGCGACCCACGTGCTCGACAGCATCACCACGCTTCCCGATCTCGTCGCCCAGGCGTCGAGCGCGAACTGAATCGCGGGAAAACACCTTTTACACTCGTAGTTATGCCGGAGCTCCCGGAAGTTGAAGCGCTCGCCGCTTTCCTGCGCGAGCATGCCAAGGGCCGTGTCGTCGCCCGTGCCGACGCGGCGTCGTTCGCCGCGCTGAAAACTTTCGACCCGCCGCTGTCCGCGTTGACCGGGCGGTCCATCACCGATGTAGGGCGGCACGGCAAGTTCCTCGACCTGACTGCCTCCGGTCCCGATGGCGACCTGCACCTGGTCTTCCACCTGGCCCGGGCCGGCTGGCTGCGCTGGCGGGAAGACATTCCGGATAAGCCAGTCAAGCCGGGCAAGAGCCCGCTGGCCTTCAGGCTCGTCCTCGATGACGGGGCCGGATTCGACCTCACCGAGGCGGGCACGCAGAAGCGGCTCGCCGTGTACTTGGTCAGGGACGTTGCTGACGTGCCTGGCGTGGTCACCCTCGGGCCCGAGCCGCTGGCGGACGACTTCGATGTCGCCGCGCTCGCCGCGATACTCAAAGGCCGGCGGACCCAGATCAAGGGCGTGCTCCGCGACCAGCACATCATCGCGGGAATCGGCAACGCCTACTCGGACGAGGTACTGCACGTGGCCAAGATGTCACCGTTCAAGCTCGCTTCCAGCTTCACGCCCGATGAGGTCGCCACGCTGCACGCCGCGATCGTAACCACGCTCCGTGAGGCGGTGGATCGTTCGGCGGGCCTTGCGGCGGCCGACCTCAAGGGTGAGAAGAAGACCGGATTGCGCGTGCACGGCAAAACTGGTCAGCCCTGCCCGGTCTGCGGGGACACGATACGCGAGGTCTCCTTCGCCGACTCCTCGCTCCAGTACTGCCCCACCTGCCAGACCGGCGGTAAGCCCCTAGCCGACCGCCGGCTTTCCCGTCTTCTCAAGTTATCTCCGGACAGGGGATGGTACCCGGGGCGGTGCTGCCCGTCCAGACGTCATGCCTCACCGCCGTGCAGGAAGAACCGTCGCCACATCGCGCGGATAAGGCGCCCGATCCAGTCTGAGATGTCAGCGCCGACCGCCCGACCGCGCTCGTTCACCGGACCTTGACCCTCGCCCCAGACAACGCCCACCAGATCCCCCTCAGGTTTCGGGGGATTGCTGCGGCGCCGGTGGCTTGCCGCCAGGCGGGGTCGGCCGCCTAGCGGCCCGCCTGCGGGTGTCCCCGGTAACCCCCGGAACCCGGGACGCCCGCGACGCTACCTTGCGGGGTGGCCCGGGAATAACCGGGCAACTGTGCGTAGCGCGTTGTTTACTCTAGCGCTACCCTGATTGGTTGTCTACGTGAACCCACAAGCCTCCAAGTCGACGAACAAGGCCCGTAATGAGCGGCTTTGAGGGCCCGCGTCCCCCTGGCATCGTCCACGTCCACGAGTAACCGACTGGTACCCTGGACGGAGTAAATCTCGGGGCTTTAGCTCAGCTGGAAGAGCATCTGCTTTGCAAGCAGAGGGTCAGGGGTTCGAGTCCCCTAAGCTCCACCTGTTCAAACGTCCGGACGGCGGTACCGGCCGGAACCGGGTGCTGACCACCATGGTTGACCACAACGGTCACGCGTCACCGACGCCGAGCAAGCGGGTTTGGCTTGATATTTCATGAGATCAGGCGGGTCCTAGCGTGCCGTTGACCGCTGTGATCGCGGGTCATCCGGGCGCGTGGCACCCGGGGGCCGGGAGGTTCGCCGGTTATGCCCCGGTTTGCCGGTGCTGCGGGCCGGCTGTTTCCGTGATCGCGGGTCATCGGGGGCGGATATCGCCATTTTTGACCCGCAGTAATCTAGCAGGCGCATTATGACCGGCGGTTTGTTCGGTTTTGTGACGGCGAGACGGCAGTCTGCCGGGCATTTCCCCGCGATGACCCGCGGTCACGGCCGCGGGCGGCGGGCGGCCCCGCAGGGCACCGGCAGCCCGCAGGGCACCGGCCCGGCCACGGGCAGGCAGGCAGGCAGCAGCGCGGTATCACATCCCGCACGCAGGCAGCGGCGAATGCCGACTTACCTCCAGGCGGGCCCCAGAGCGTGAAAATGTTCCGTGTAGAAAAAAGTTTCCGCACTAATGG
>JAWWPV010000227.1:0-2696 GCA_033854775.1 Trebonia sp. | reverse complement strand
CCCGGCGGCCGGGGACTTTAGGAGGCGAAGTCGGTGTCGGGCAGTTGCATGACGCCGTCGCCGGTGTGGCGCAGGTGCTCCCGCATGAGGTTGTCGGCGCGTTCGGCGTCGCCGGAGAGGATCGCTTCGGCCAGGGCTTCATGCTCGGCGGCGGAGTAATCGCGCATCCCGGTGCGGTCGCGGGCTAGGGAGCTGCGGAACTGGACGCGGAAGGTCTGGACCTGGAGCTGGTCGACCAGCTCGAGCAGCCGGGGGTGCTCGGCGAGTTCGGTGACGGCGCGGTGGAAGCGGATGTCCTCGTCGACGTACTCGGGCATCTGCTCTGTCTGGGCGGCGCGCCGCATGGCGTCGAGCGCGGCGGTGAAGCGGTCACGGTGGCCGGGGGCGTCGATGCTGCCGGCCGCGAGCCGTGCCGCGAGCCCTTCGAGGACCTCACGCAGCTGGTAGAACTGCACGACGTCCCGGCGGCTCAGCCGCCGGATGGAGGCGCCCCGGTGTGGTTCGACCGCGATCAGCCCGTCACTGCTGAGCCGTGACAGCGCCTCGCGCACGGAATTGCGCCCGACGCCCAGGTCGCGGATCAGGTCGGCCTCCACGAGGCGCTGGCCGGGAACGTACCGGCCGTCGCGGACACCGTCGCGGATCGCGAAGACGACCCGCTCGGCCGCTGTCAGTGTGGGCCGCTCGGCCGGTAGGCCATCCGCAGCGGATCGGTCTGTTTCGGTCAAGCTTCACGCTCCGTCGGTCCGCGACTCGGTGCATCCTCCCGTGACATCCTCACCCCACGATATCACCCGAACAAATCGTCCTATCCAATCATCCTACAATCACGCCTATAGTAGGGACGTAACGGAAGCAGGCTCTTCCGCCAGGACCGAAGGGAGAATCCGGCAATTTCCATGGGCCAGTCCGGCCGGCTCCGCATGGGTCGCCGGGCGGACTGGAGACGGCGGTCAGAGCAGGAACGAGTCGCTCGCCTGTGCGAGGACGATCTCCTCGGCCGGACGTAGCTGGGCGGCGAGTCACTGCTCGTGCGAGTAACGGGAGAACGTCTCAAGGACGCGGCGGTTGGCCTCTAGCCCGTAGTCCCAGTACCGGGGCCGAGCACGCTAGTCGTGTCGTCGAGGTGCTTGGCGAGCCAGGGCAGCATGACCTTGAGCGCGTTCCGCTGGGCGAGGTCGGCGTAAGCGATGTCGAGCGCGGCGCCGAAGGCCTTCGTCAGCGAGCGGGCGATCCAGGTGAGCTGCACGTGCTGCAGCCCGCCGCGTCGGTTCGTCGGGACAGCAGGCCGCACCTCGGAGGAGTGGCTGGCTCGACTGTCGAGCGCGCCGCGATCGATCGCGAGCAGGTCAACGCTCGACCAGGCCTGAGCATCGCTGTGACGCCTTGGCGGGAAAGGCGCGCGGACCTACAGTTGACGTTGTGGGTACGGTGGCGATAACCCTGCTTTTCATGCCGCTTGCGGTATTGTTCCTCGCGTTGATCGGCGTCCTGCAACACCAGGTAAGCGAATTGCGGACCTCGCGCAAACTGGCGAGGCTAAGACGGGTGCCGGTGCTGCCGAGCGATGTCTTGCGGCGGGTCCGCCCCGGTGCCGTCGTCGCGGTGGAAGTACGGACCTCACCCGAGGTGATCCGGGCGCCGGAATCAGGCCGTGACTGCGGCTGGTACCAGGTCAAGGTGACTGAGCATGCCGAGTCACCCGTTGGCGAGCCCGTGACGGGCACGTTGTACGCAGGGCCTTCGGCGATAAGGGCCGATGATGACAACGGCACTGTTTTCATCGCACCGAAACTGGGGCGGCGGCGGCTGATCTGGAGGAGCCCGCGGCTGGTTAACACATCCGCGAGCAGTTACTCCGAGGCCAGGCGTGAGCGGCAGTTCGACGGCAGCAGGATCCTCGGATCTTCCTCGCGTGAGCGGATCGCCCCGGCGGACACGCCGGTATTCGTGATCGGTGCTGTAGCCGCGGCCGAGGACGGCTCGATCCGTCTGGACCGGGCGCGGGGATGGACGGGGACCTTCATCGGCGAACTGGCCGACCTAAGGCAGCTCTTCGCGGATCGTCCGGACAGAGCGGCGCGCCGCGCCCACCGCTTGGTCATCGCCTGCTGGGTCACCTTCGGTACGTGCGCCGCGGGTCTCCTCGGGCTTGCCGGGCTAAACTACCTTTTGACGCACTAACCTCGGCACCTTCCCCATCGCGCACGATGCGCGCATAAGGGCGGCCAAGCCCCGCAGCAGGGCGCCAGCAGCCTCCCACGAGCACCCGTGTGGAATCGCACGCGGACGGTGCCGAGGCTTCCTGGTGGCGCTCAGCGCTGCGGAGGGGCCGTTAAGAATCGTCGAAATCACGATCGATAATGCTGGTCTAACCTGGGGCGCCGCAGGTTAGCCTCAAGCGAAGTTCAGCCAGCAGTCAGTGCTCCATGCTGCTAATGCAGCGGCATCGTATGCCCTGGCTGCTTCCTCCTCGGTATCGAATAGGCCGAGGTAACGCTTGGCGTCACTCGGGGCGCCCGCCCATGTCGCCGCGCTTGCCGTAGTGGTCCCAGTTCGTGGCCGCGGGGTCGGCGCAGGGGACGCGCATGGACCCCCCACGAGAGCCGTGTCGATCGATGTGGGTCGCGGTGTTGACGTTCGCGGTTGCACTCAGGTGTTCGGCGGCAGACGCCGACTTGGTTGTTTGACCTGAG
>JAWWPV010000226.1:0-2909 GCA_033854775.1 Trebonia sp. | reverse complement strand
CGCCGAGGGCGGCGGCGCGCTGCGCCGCGGGCAGGCTCGCCACGATCGCGTGGCCGAGCGCGCAGGCGTGCCACGGGATCGCCGCGCCGACCTCCAGGATCTGCACGGTGTCGTCCGGACGGAACACGTGGTGCAGCACGATCACGCGGCTGCCGGACAGCGTGGCCACCCAGACCGCCTCGCCGGCCTGCCGCGCGAGCGACTCGGCCCAGCGCAGCGACCTGACCCGCAGCTCGGAGCCGTCCAGGTAGGCGTTGCCGAGCTGGAGCACGCCCGGGCCGAGGCTGTACTTGCCGGTCTCCGGGTCCTGTGCGATGAGCTCGTGTGCCTCCAGGGTGCGCAGCAGCCCGTGTACCGTCGGCTTGGCGAGGCCAAGGCGGTCGGCGATCTCGGTGACGCCGAGGCGCGGCGAGCCGGAGCCGAGCACGCCGAGGATCTGCGCCGCGCGCTGCACCGACTGGATCATCGCACCCCTTCTTCAGCACAGCGAGATTCGACACAACCGTGTTCGACACTGGCGAACGATATTCAGGATAGGCCATGTCACAGGTAGCGCCACGGGTAGGGATCGTGCTGGTATCGCATAGCGTCCGGCTCGCGGAGGGCGCGGCGGACCTCGCCGGCCAGGTCAGCGGCGGGACCGTGCGGGTGCTCGCCGCTGGCGGCACCGAGGACGGCGAACTCGGCACGAGCGCGGAGAAGGTGGCGCGGGCGGTCGCGAGCGCCGACGCGGGGGCGGGCGTGCTCGTGCTGCCGGACCTGGGCAGCGCGGTGCTCACCGTGCGGGCAATGCTTGACGAGATGGGGGGGCTCGAGGACATGCCGGGCGCGCGCGTCGTGCTCGCGGACGCGCCGTTCGTGGAGGGAGCGGTGGCGGCGACGGTGACCGCCGCCGCGGGAGCCGACCTGAAGGCCGTCGCCACGGCGGCGGAGGAGGCATGGCATGCCCGCAAGCTCTGAGTCGATCACGCTGACGGGCGACCTGCACGCCCGGCCGGCGGGTGCGCTGGCCGTCGCGGCCGGGCGGTTCGCCGCTTCGGTATCGGTTACCGCGGGCAGCAAGACCGTCGACGCCAAGAGCGTCCTCGGCGTGATGGGGCTCGGCGCGACCAGCGGCCAGCTGGTCACGGTCTCCGCCGACGGGCCGGACGCCGACGAGGCGGTGGCGGCGCTGATCGCGATCATCGGCGGGGCAACCCGCGTCGGCGGCTAAGGCCAATAAGCCGGCCAGTCACCGTGCGTGGCGGCAGCCAATCATGTCTTCCCTTGAACGTCTATCGACACAATGATCGCTGATAGGCGCACCACGAGCCGGCAGCTGGCCGAAACACCCTGTCGGGCAGGCGATTGCGGGCATTATTCCAATGCGATGTCAATACCTTGACAATCATCTGCGCGGACTCTCTACTAGTTATTAGTAAGGCGCAGAGTGACGGGGGAGTTCTCTCCGGACGTCAGCGCCGCCGGTTATCTTGCGATGCTCGATTCAACGTCGGAGGCGTGGCATGGACGGTGGCTCGGCGCGGGGTCGCGACGGCCTGATCTCGCGGCGCTCGGTCCTCCGGCTCGGCGCGGTCGCCGGGGCGGGCTTCGGGGCCGCCGCCGGGGGCCTGCTCAGCGCCTGCAGCTCGGGCGGCAGCGGCGGCAGCGGGGGCGGCGGGAACCTCGTCTTCCTGTCCGACCAGCTGTCCACGACTCAAGAGACCGCGGACATGCGCGGCAAGATCCTCAGCGGCTTCAAGGGCTCCGGCGTCAGCTTCACCTCGTTCGCCGACACGACGCAGTTCGTCGACCAGGTCGTCGCCCATGCTAAGGCGGGCACGGGCACCCTCGACCTGATCGGCGGGCTACAAGGCGACTTCGTCGCCCTGGAAGCGCAGATCCCGCTGCGCGACATGAGCGACGTCATCAGCGAGCTGAAGGACAGGAACTTCCCGGCGGCGTACCTCGACCTCGCGAAGATCAAGGGCGCCTACCGGTTCGTGCCGTGGATCACGGCGACCTACCTCATGGTGGCGAACAAGCAGGCCCTGCCGTACCTGCCGTCCGGCGCCGACGTCAACACGCTTACCTACGACCAGTTGCTCGCCTGGGGCCAGGCACTGAAGAAGGCCAAGGGCCAGCAGCTCATCGGGTTCCCCGCCGGCCCCACCGGCCTGATCAAGCGCTTCTTCCAGGGATACGCCTACCCGAGCTTCACCGGCGGGCTCAACACCACGTTCAAGAGCCAGGCGGCGGTCGGCATGTGGGAATACTTCAAGCAGCTGTGGGCCGTGACCAACCCGCAGTCGCCGACGTACGCGATGATGGACCAGCCGCTGCTGTCCGGCGAGGTGTGGGTGGCCTGGGACCACGCGGTGCGGCTGAGCTACGCGCTGCAGCAGCAGCCCGGCAACTTCGTCGTGTTCCCCGCGCCGAGCGGGCCGAAGGGCCTTGGCTACGAGCCCGTGCTCGGCGGCCTCGCGATCCCGACGACGAGCAAGAACGTCTCGCAGGCCAAGTCGCTCATCTCTTACCTCACGCAGCAGCAGACCGAGACCACGATGCTCAACGCCGAGTCGTGGTTCCCCCCGGTCGGCGCGAACGCCCTGCCGTCGAGCCTGGCCCCCGGGGTAAGCGCCGAGGCCAAGGCCATAGACGCGACGACCAGCGCGCCAGACGCGCTCGCCTCGCAGCTGCCCATCGGCCTCGGCGCCCAGTCGGCCACCTACGACAAGGTCTTCGTCGACGCGTTCACCGCGATCGCGCTCAACGGCGCCCCGATCCCCGCCACGCTCGCCGCTGAGGCGACCACGCTCCAGTCGGTCCTGCAGCAGGCCGGGGCCGCCTGCTGGAAGCCGGACCCGGCGAGCACGGGGGTCTGCCAGGTTGGCTGAGGGAGCGGTGGCTCGCGGCGGCACGAGCGCGAG